>QMRB01000014.1 GCA_003649185.1 Thermoproteota archaeon
ATTATAAGGGAAAATGTGGATCCATATATTATAAGGCATGTAGCCATAAAATTCGATGCTCTTCCAAAGGGAACATACTATAAATCTGCAAGCTATCTTCTACATTTACCTGAAATTTTTAAGGATACTCCTATATTTGAGGAAGCCTTCAGATTTCAATTAACCCAACACTATGACTTCGAAAACTTCAAAAAACTGTTAGATCAAATTAGAAGTGGAAGAGTGGAAGTGGTTGCTTTAAATAAATCTTCAACTCCAACATCGATAGGTAAACCTATAGTTGAGCTTGGAGATTTATTAGTAACCGATGACAATCAACTCTTCCTTGAAAGAATTAGAAGAAGAGTGTTGAATTTTCTCTGCTTAGACTGCCTCCACACATGGAGAATTCTATGTGCAGATTATAGAGATGGCATGGCATGTCCCAAATGCTCCTCCCCTAACATTTCCCTTGTCAAGTGGAAGGTTAAAGAAACAGTGAAGGCCCTGTTGAAGAAGAGGAGAGAAGAAGAATTAAGTGAAGAAGAGGAATCGCTGATAGCCTATGCAAAGATGTCTGCAGACCTAATAAAACTGTATGGAGAAAAAGCAGTATTAGCCTTATCTACTAGAGGTGTAGGACCGCTAACCGCATATCAGATTCTAGCCAAAATGCATAGAGATCTCGACGATTTAATCGATGATTTAAGGGAAGCGATGAAGGAATATTTGGAGACTAGAGATTTCTGGGAAGCATAATATCCCCAAAATTCAACATATCATTCCAGTTGGAGTGAAATTTGATTGGAGCAGTTCAACTTCAACATGGAATTGTAAACGTCAATATTACAGGTTGACTGCTTAATCCGCTTGAACCCTTAAAACTAAATATTACATATTTATTATTTGGAGGATTGTTGATTGGAGAGTAAAAGAAGATTGGTGGATGAACTGTTTGCGGAGTGGGATAGATCCGATTCGCCTGGATGTGTATTGGGCATCATATGGAATGGCAGATTCATTCATGCTAGAGGCTACGGTATGGCAAATCTTGAATATGATGTTCCAATAACTACTAAAACCGTTTTTCGCATTGCATCAGTTTCCAAACAGTTTACAGCTGCCTGTATAGCTCTACTGGTTGAGCGTGGAAAGCTTTCTTTAAATGATGATGTTAGAATCTATATTCCTGAACTTCCAAAATATGATCATCCGGTAAGGGTTAAACATTTAATTTACCATGTTAGCGGCATTAGAGATTACTTGGAGCTTATGAGCTTAACCGGTAGAAGCGATGATGACTATTATACGGCTGAAGATGTTCTTGAACTGCTTTCAAAGCAGAAAACACTCAACTTTAATCCTGGAGAACGATTCTTATACAGTAATTCCAATTATTTTCTGCTGGGATTGATCGTTGAGAGGATTAGCGGCATTTCTCTTCGAAGATTTGCCGATGAAAACATCTTCAAACCGCTGGGAATGTTGAATACACATTTCCACGACGATCATACCATGATAGTTAAGAATAGGGCTGTCGGATATTCTCCAAGAAAAGGTGGAGGTTTCAGAATTGATGAAACAAATCTCGACATAGTTGGGGATGGAGGAATTTTCACAACCGTTGAAGACCTATATATATGGGATCAAAACTTTTATGATAATAAACTTGAGGGAGGGAGAAGGCTTATTGAACGGATGCTCACCGCTGGAACACTTAAAAATGGAGAGAAAATCAATTATGCATTCGGTTTGAGAATTGGAAGCTATAGAGGTTTAAGGATCATCTATCACTCAGGATCATTTGCCGGTTTCAGAACCCAGTTAATGCGCTTCCCCAAATTCAAATTTACCATAATATGTTTAGCAAATTTGAGCAGTATAAATCCAACTAGACTTTCCAAGCGTATAGCAGACATCTATCTAGCTGAACATTTAGGTGGAGTTGCTGAATCAAAATTCATTAAACTTCCATTGGAGAAGCTTAAAGTTAGGGTTGGAGTCTTCAGAGGTGAAGACGGCTTCACATGTAAAACTTACATTGAAAACAATGAACTTGTATTGGAGTTTTTGGGGAGAAGGATTAGGCTTAAACCTTTATCTGAAAATCAATTTAAATCGGTGAATTCTCCTATAGATTTCAACGTCGAATTTGGAGATTGCAATGGAAAATCTTCAACGTTGACTCTTAGAATTGAGGATGGAAAACCTGAAATTTTCAAGGCTGTTAAACAGGTTTCACCCATATTGAGCATGCTTAAAGAATATGTGGGTGAATATTTCAGCGAGGAGCTTGAAACAGTTTACAGTCTGATTTTGAGGAAGAGTAAACTGTACTTTAAATATAGAAATGCTCCTAAAGAACCCCTTAAACCTACAGTTAAAGATGAATTTACAGTGGATTCAATGTCAATACAGTTTATGCGAAAAAATGGAGGCAGAATTGTTGGATTCATCCTCAACTCGAGGAGGGCTAAACATATATATTTTAAAAGGATTATTGGCAAGGATTTTGCTGCTTAAATTTGGCGATTGAAAGATTGCTTTGAAAGAAGAGTTCACCTCATATTTATTCCCATAAAATATTTGGAAGAATTTTATTCAGCCCTATTAGAATGGTGGATTTCTATCCAACATTATTTTTCCATATTTCAGGTTTCCATAAATCACGTTTACTCCTTCAGCTATTCCCATCATCCAAACTTCATGTTTCATCGGTGTCGTTATGGTTTGCTCCACATTGGGCTCTGCCTCTACAATTTCAATTGCAGTTTTATCAGTCTCCAAATCTCTAACTTTAATCATTATCCATCCATTTAGCGGTTTCATTGAAGTCCAATCAATTAATTTAGCTTTAACCTTTAATTGTGGAGGCTTAGCTTCTAAACCATATATTATTATCGCCAGTTCATGGTAGGCTACATTGATATTATAGGACCATTTAAATTGCGGTTTAAGTGGAATTTCACCTTTAATTTTCGGCTGTTCAATTTCACCGTTACCTATAACTTTGAAGCTTATGGCAGCTTTTCCATCCAATTTTACTTTTGAAATTTTCATTAAACCTTTCACATCGTCAAATAATGCTCCACTTAAAACTATATTTCCAATTTTAGCTGCCAAGTATCTTCTGCCTTTAACTGGAGTTCCATCGGAAATCCAATTGTAGGCAACTATGATTAATGTTTGGTCTTCATTTATCGGCAGCCAGTAAAGTTTTGGAAGAATCCTTGAAACATATATTTTACATGATGCTTCTCCAGATCCACCGTCACCATAAGTGTTAGTCCAGCTATATTTGGCGGTTAAAATTTTACCTGTATAGTTTAAATGGTTTAGCAGATTGCTTTTAATCAGCCATGAACCTACCTTTAAATCGTGCTCTCCATCCTTCGAAATAGAGCTGAAACTTACCGTTACACTTCTATTTGAAAGTTTTGGACCATTCTCTTCACTGAAGTTTTCAACATAATTTGACCATTCAGGTGTTTCTATAATTATTCTTCCATTTACCGGATATTTGTCAACCTCACTTTTATAGCGTTTATATCCTGTGAGCAGGCCATTTATCGGAGGATTGTTATGCCATTGACCATTCCAATAATATTTGGCTATGTAGATTATTTTCTTTGTGGATAGATGTGTAACTTTAATTTTTATGAAGATTGAATAATATTCCTCCGGCATTAGATGATTACAGCTTGAACCATGATGATTTCCATAAACATCAGTGTAGGCTGCATCGATCTTAACATTTATAATTCTATATCTCTCATATGAGTGTTCAACATATCCTTGCCAATATGGAATTCTGCTTGGAGGATTGGGAGGATTTTCCTCAACATATATGGCTGTTGCATCCACTTTAACTTTAACATCAACTATAATTATATTAGATGTAAATGTTCTCGTCGAACCATTGTTAAACTTAATTTTCCACTTATCAAATCTATAATTTCTTCCATTTCTTTGAATTTTTATTGGCACATTCAACTTTACGGTGAAAGGCTGTTTCGCTTCCAGCTGGAATGGAGTTGTATGTGAACCTGAACCTAAAATGTTCGAAGTCCATGAAACTGGAACTCCACTTATCTGAAATGAATATACATTTAATTTGTGGATTTGAATCGGATTTTGCTTTCTCCTGTAAATTGCAGTTAAACTTCCATCATCAATAACTGTGAGCAAGGTTTTCGAATCATTTCTTGACTGTACAGATATTCCGCCGTTAAACTCCCAGTGGTCGAAAACATAATTGGCAGAGTTAACTGAAACTTCGATTGGAGCCTTAACTGTATAGCTTCCCCTCCAAATATAATTGGCGTAGCCTTCACCAGTTATAATAATATTGGATTCAGGTTTTCCATTGGCATCTCTATCAGCACAATTTGAAAGTTCAACTGTTATTGGCAGTTTATCGCCATCTAAACTTCTAACTGAAACTTTAACGGTTCTAGTATAGTCGATTAACGTTACTATGGGAGGTTGAGTAACAATTATCCATGCATTAATATAGCTGGTTAATTCACGATATCTATATTTAAATTTGGCCTCAAGTTTGAAGGGGTTGACGAAATCGTCGGAAAATGAACTGTAAGTATCGCCATAATTGGATTTCCAATATGCATAAATGCTGGAACTGCTGAAATCCTCCAGATAACTATAGCAGTAAAATTCAGAATACCAGTAGTCGGGGGGATTAATACTGCAGACAGCTCTACCAGCATCATTCACAAAGGCTTTGGCTTCAGCTTCAGCCGACCAAGTGTCGGGCAGGGTAGGCTCATTCTCACTTATAATCTTCACTTCAACTTCAGGTTTACCTTTCAAGCCGCCAACATTCTTTAGAAAAATTGTAAGTGGACCTAGTGAAAGCTCTTTTAAATTTACTCCTTCACTCCAATCCTCAGTGAAAATTTCATAGCCGAATAGATGTAGACTATAGTAAGCTTTTTCTTCACCTGTCATATCGCTTTCAATATAAATGTCTTTAACATGGGCTTTAATGTTGAATTTTGCATGTCTCGCCCTTGAATTTTCAGGATCTGGAGCTGCTGGAACATTTATGATAAATGTTTTCGTAGCAGTTTCCCCTAAACTTAAAGGTAGATTTAGCAATGAAAATTCCAAACTAAACATTATAATTATAATTGTTCCGATAAATTTCATTTTTGAAGCTTCCATGAGAGGACAGTGACCAAGAATAAAAATAGTAAATTTAAATGTGGAAGATTGATGAAGTTTCGAAATCCATGTGGAATCATATGTTAAGGCTATTTCACATAGCCTATTGAGATTACTTCAACTTTAAGATCACTGAAATGTATAAATGATACTTTTACCTTCTCCAATTCATGGCAGATTATGGGGAAAGTGATCGTGAAAAATTTATTTTTAGATGGAAAATTTTTAGGTTGATATTTTGGAGGGAGACATAGACATGCTATTCCCTGCCATTTATATCCGGAAGTTAAATTAACCGAACTATAACAATATGATAAATTAACTTTGTCAATCAATCCTTCGAATAATACTCCTCCCACATTATATTTGCTTAATCCGAGAGGAACAGTATAGTTTTCATCGAATATCCATGTTAACGTGTAGACTTCGAGATCTGCTTCAAGCACTTTTATTTTTATCGTCAACCATCCTCCATTCTTATATAATGGTATTGGCTTTTTGAATGTTAAGAAGCCGTTTTCAATTATTCTTCCAGTTTGAATCTGCTCGTTGAAGTATTCTGCAATTCTCCTCACTATTATATTATTTGATTTAAGGCATATTTGAACGGCTTCTTCACGATTTTCAGGTAGAATTCGACTTAAATCTAATTCTTCCACCATTTCTCCTTTTATCTTCGTGTTGAAATGTTCTGATAGGATGTAGGCTGCAAATCCAATTATTATAATTATTAGAATTATATGGATTATTTTTCTATTCTCCTCTACTTTCATCTCTTTCGCCGATGCATATGCTCTATGAAATATAAAGGGGGATAGAATTGTTTGGAGATTTATGCTGATTTCACAGGTTTCATTATCTTTGAAACCTACATGTCGAATTTAATTTTCATATATTTATATTGGCGGATCGGTGAAATGTGAATTGGATAGTTCTAATAGATTCTTCAATTTTTCTCTATGCTTTAAAATTTTCTCATCCATATATTGGATGGGAAGCCTCTTCTCATCTCTAATCACGTTGAGTAATAGGGGTTCAGGCAGCTTCATCTTCTCTATATATCTGTCAATTGAGGAGCAGAATCTCCTAATATTGTCTTCTTCAACTTTTCTCTCAAAGTAGTGCCATATACAGGTTGCGTCGAAACCTATATTATAGAGTTTAATCAGCGAATCGACATGTCTAATCGAACTTTTCAACTCTTCTTTAAAATCAGCTTTATCATCTATATGGTTCAGCTTTACGGCTAGAAGAATGTAGTTGTCAATCAGCCTGTTAAAATCATTGTAGGCAAGTATCAAATCACATGAATCTAGAAATTCTTCATCTTTAACATTGAAGATTTCGGCAACATTTTTCATGTTGAAAAATTTTCTACCAATATATACTCCGCGTAGGCAGACTATCCCTGAATTTTTCATATAGTCATAAATTAAAATTAAGTATATTTACGGTTCATTTAAGCACCGCTACCATTAGGGTGAAGTCCAATAAATATCTATTCTAAACTTGCCAATAATGGTTTATGAGAGTATGTTGGTGAAGCCAGATTTTGAATCATGAATTATAGAGATTTCAGGGATGCCTAAAACTGTTAGGACACATGTTTTCAATTCCACTCCACTTTTATTCGTTACGGTTTGTATGCTACTCTGGGTTTTATTCCAGCCTTTCTCAATCTTCTCTCCACATGTGGATATAGGATGACATATTCCTCCTCAATCTCATCCACCATGCTTGGATCCATCTCCATCAATCTTCCAATCAATCCATTTATATTCTTCTCCGTTGAGAATGAGAGCATTACTGCGGGATGAAAATTAACATTATAGTCCAGCAGATTTTCCAATGCTTTCAACTGGTATTGATAGAATTTTCCAGATGCTCCTGTAAGTTTTCTAAACTCTTCTGGACATGTTCCCTTCAAGGATACCCTTACATGTAAACATTTATATTTTGAAAGTTTCTTCGCATATGTCTTGTTGTATCCTATTAGGATTCCATTGGTTTCAAGGATGAACAGGTATTTTCCAGAAGTCTCCACCATTTCAACCACTTTTAGCAGATGATTGAACGCCAATGTAGGTTCATTTCCACTGATCCTGACAAATCTATATCCATTTCTAGATGCACATTTATCCAGTGCATTGTAGATTTGGCTTGGAGTATAGAATCTTCCAGCCTTTTCCGGATAGTCTCTAGGATAGTTGCTCCAGCAGAATATGCATTTCAAGTTGCATCCGCAACAGTCCGATGTGGCTGATCCACCATACCATCTTCCCTTTCTGACCAGCCGATAATACTTTCTCATATCGCCTTTAACAACTATTCTTCTAGCTTTTTCCCCTAAGATTATGGGATTGAATCCTTTCTCCATTTGAATAGACCTTAAAATATTTAGACTTGGGTGAGATATTTTATGTTTCCGGTTTAACTTTACCATGTCTCTTAATTTTAAAATAGGAGGGGTTATATGGAGCGATTCCGATATTTGTAGTTTAGGGTAAACGTTTGCCACAGTTTAAGCATTTATTTCTTATTTATTTCCACTCTGCTTTCACCCTACTATTTCCCTGATTACTCGTAGGAAGTTTTCGCCTAGAATTTTCTTTATATCCTTTTTTGAATAGCCATGTTCAAGTAGTTTTGCAGTTAGGTTGGGGAGTTTGCTTACGTCTTCTAATCCTACTGGTGTTGAGGGTATTCCATCGAAGTCTGAGCCTAATCCAATATGATTTATTCCTATTGTTTTTTCAATGTGTTCGATGTGTTTTATTAAGTCGTCGACGGTTGCTTTTCCCTCCTTCACGAGGAATCGGGGATAAAAGTTTATTCCTATTACTCCATTTTTCTCAGCTATTGCTTTTAATTGTTCATCGGTTAAGTTTCTTGGATGGTTGCATAATGCTTTACAATCTGAGTGTGAAGCTATTATTGTTTTCTTATGGTTTTCTACGAGATCCCAGAAGCATGATTCACTTAGATGTGAGACATCTACTATTATTCCAAGTTCATCCATTAATTCCAATGCACGTAATCCAAGCCTCGTTAATTTACTTCCAGTTCTTCTCTCTCCTACACCATCCGCAAGCATATTTCTTTCATTCCATGTTAGTGATACTGCTCTTACACCAAGTTTATAGAATGGTCTTAACAGTATTGGGTTGAACTGTATTGGCTCTGCTCCTTCAAATGATATTAGAATTGCTATTTTTCCTTCTTTCTTAGCTTTTATAATGTCTTCATGTTTATCTACTATTATTGCCTTATCTCTTGCTTTTTCTAATTCCATGTATAATGTGCTTATTAGTTCCAGTGCTCTTTCAGTTGCATTTTCAGGTTTGTAGGTTGCATCAACAAATATCGCAAAGAATTGGCATGTAACTCCTCCTTCAAATAGTCTTGGAATATCTATATGTCCAGATTTTCCTCTTTCTAGGAGGCTTCTCGGTTTCCAGTCTGGTCTCCACCGTATTGGAGCTAATTGTAGTACTGTGTCGCAGTGAGCGTCGATTATAATGCTTTCTTTATGTATGCTTTTCGCCTCATCTAATAGCTCCTTATCGATATTAATCATATTTTTCACCAAATATACTTTGGTTTTTAACTATTTATAATCGATTTAGGAAGAAACTTATTCAAATGGAGCTAATATTATTCTTCCAATCCTCTCAACCAATAATATTACATGTAAATTCAACATGGTTTGTGTGGCTTTAAAATTGAGGTGAAATTTGAAGTCAACTTTTCTCCATGAACTCTAATAGATCTTTCGCAATATAGGTTGGCTTATACTTTGAAGAGGCTATTGTTCCAGTTACACCTGTCATTACTAGGAGGCTGTCTAGTTTAGCGTTTGATGCGAATGCTACATCTGTGTCGCATCTATCACCTACCACTAGAACTCTCCTCCTGGAATGTTTAAGCCTTTTTAAAATTAGGTTAGCCATATATGGGTTTGGTTTTCCAGCTGTAAATATGGGTTTTACACCTGTACTTTTAACCAGTGAGGCGATTATTGCTCCTGCTCCTGGAGCTGTTCCACTACTTATAGGTATTACATGGTCTTGATTTGTAGCTGTAAATATAGCGTTGTATTTTGTTATCGCTTCATGTGCATATTCCAGTTTTCTATAGGTTAGGGTTCTATCCAAACTTACAACTACAGCTTCAACTTTATCAATCATTTTTCCATCGATCACTCTGTGGCCGGCTTTTGAAAGCTCCTCAATTAAACCTTCCTCCCCTATTGGATATACATTTACCTTGCCATACCTGTTTAGAAGCCAATTTGAGATTGCATAACCACTGCACATGACATCTTTCTCAGAGATCTTTAAATCAAGCATTCTGCTCAACAATTCTGCGTATGTTCTTCTACTCTTAGTGGCGTTATTTGTTACAAATATTATTTTCACATCTCTTCCACATAGTTTTCTAATAGCCTCAACATTTCTCTCTATGGGTTTTAAACCTCTCCAAACCACTCCATCCAAGTCGATTAAAAGCAGATCATATGTTTCAATCAACTTAAACTCCTCGCAGACTGATCAGCTATTTCATCTCTAAATTTAAATTTCTCTTAGAATTTTAAGCATGAGCCTTGCATTTTCAAGCATGTCATGATCATTGTTAAAGTATATATAATATGATTCAGCTTTTAAAGATAAGATTTTCTCAGCGATCTCTTCAAGCTCCTCTATGGAGTAGTTGTGGGAGTACCAGTAGCTTCTACCATGAAGCCTCAAATATATTTGTCCTGAAGTGTTAGTGTAGAATTGGATTTCAGGACTGTCCACGGAGACCATGGTGGCTTCAAGTTTTCGACACCATGAAACCCATTTATCACTAAACCATTCTCCACTTCTAAATTCCAATGCTAATCTTCCATTTAACTTCACTGTCTCTATGAATTTTTCAAGTCTCCTCACATTTTTCTCGCTCGGCTTGAAGGATGGGGGAAGCTGGAAGAGATAAAAAGAAATTTTCCCCTCTAATGGTTTGAAGAGTCTTTGAAATTTAATCCAAGTTTTAAGGGCTCTTTCACCCATCTTAAATCTATGGGTTATCCATCTATTCACCTTTATCGACCAGCTGAAATTTTCAGGTGTTCTTTCAGCCCAGTTTGATATTTGATTTGGATATGGAAAGCGGTAGAAGCTTGCATTTAATTCGACGCTGTTAAGCTTCGAATATTCTATGTACCATTGGAAGCCGTCGGGATTCCAATCATACATCCATCCTGAAGTGCCCACATGGATTTTATGCATTGAATTAGCCTCACATAAAGGGGAGTTATCAAATGGATTTCAATTTCCACAGGGCTGAAAGTATAGCTCCAAGTTGAACTCCCACCAGATTTCTTATCGGAATCACCCTGTATTCTGAGAGTTTCTCAAACTCTATGTTCATTGAATCTATTCTCCGCTCAGCCCATTTCAAGGCTTTTTTAAGTTTCGGTTCATCCTCAACTTTTTCACTTATCAGTCTATATAGAAGTCCATATCTCAACATTCCATAGAAATATATTCCTGAAGCTATAGTGTCGAATGCTTCTGACACTGTTGCCTGTCTATCGGTGGAGGGATCTCTCCTAGCCCAATTCTCCTCAGCCTTTAATGACACCTCTCCTATTCTTATAAACTCTGATAATGCTTCATAGAAGGGTGAATTCTTATCGATGTATGGTTCAATCTCTCCGAGTTTTCTTTCAATCTCCCTTAACATTCTTCTACTCTTCCCTATGCCAAGCAGTATTATGTCTCTTCTCTTCACACCTATGGGAGTTTTATTCGCTATTCTCTCATCATAGATGTAGGGAACTTCGCAGATTATTGTGAAGACTTTGCTGTTAACTTGCTTTGCATATTCATCGCTGCTTCCCCCATGTCTAATTATTTCAGCGGGATCTTTCTTGGAATGTGCAGCATAGTATTCATATGCATCTATGGTGCTGGGCATTTTAAATATGGCATCATCCAGCTTTTTAACGTATGGTACTTCAGGTTCTCCCAGATGGATTGGAATTTTAAATTTCTCTGCAGCTTCATGAAGTTCTCCATACAGCTCTGGCATTGGATTCGACAAATAAAAGTATGCTCCGCAGAAGCCTGCATTGTGAAGTGAAGCCATGAAATCCGGTTTAACTTTGTCTATAAGTTTCATTAATGCTTCAGTTTCAGGTACAGGGTTATTGAAATTTAAAGTTTTATATTTTATTGGAAAAGTCCACTCCACCTGTCTATATCCAGGCGGCCTATAATAGTTTAGGGCATATTTTTTAGGCGACCATTCACCTTTAAACCATCCCTCATTCAACCTTGCCCCAAAGGGATCTATACATTTAATAATATACCATGTTGTATTGCTCTTCTCTCTCAGCTCATCATCCAATGCAAGCTTCCAAGATAAATATTCCAGGGTCATGCTGCCTATAGGCTCATTTGAATGTGGAAATGCGAAGAGTATGGCGTTTAACTCTCCTTCACCTATCTTTAAACATTGGATGGGTTCACCATTTCTTGCTTCTCCAATTTTGAATGCTGAAACTTTATCCGGATATTTTGAAGCTAATTTCTCTGAGCTTTCATAAAGTTCATTTACCGTTAGAAATTCACTGTATAATGGAATTTCATTTAAAATTCTAATTATCAGCCTATCCAAAACATTCACCAATCAATTTAATAGTTAATATAGATTTAACATTATAGTTGTATTCTCAAAATTTCATCTGTTAAGCCGATTCAAAGGAAGGCAATAATGTTATCTAAATGTAGATTCAAATTGTAAAATATGCGTATAGTTAGATTAGCTGAATCACCGGAGCATTTAGATAAGCTTCAACCATTTCTAAACCTCTATTTGGAGAGGGATTTCATAACGAAAAACATGTTTAAACGTGTTTTAATAGATGATCCGAACATGGATTATAAATACGTGTATTTGGCTTTTGAAGGAGAAGAATTGATCGGCATTCTAATAGGGGTTAGAAGGATCTCCATGCCCGTGGAGCTTGTGGAGAAGCATAGAAGGATAGGATGGATTAAAGCTTTAGCCGTTAAATCTGATGGAAGAGGAATGAGAGCTGCAGATGAAATGTTAGAGGAGTTTGAGGAGGATCTTCTCTCCGAAAATAGAAGTATCATTAGAGTTTCAGACTTTGCAAGCTGGCATATTACAGCAGGTTTGGACATAGCGTATCAACAGCTGTTTAAAATGTACATTGCGAAAGGTTTCAGAAAGGTGGGAACAGTTGTGGATTATGAAGTCGACCTTGAAGGCTTCAAGATACCTGAATACGTATTGGATTTAGAGAGAAAATTGGAGGAGGAGAATTATAGAATTTATAAGCCTACAGTTGAGGAGAGAAGGGAGATTTTAAATTGGATTGGAAAGGTTTTCTCACCTTTATGGGCTTATGAAGCTGGATTAACATTTAATGGAGAAGAAGCTGATCTTTGGATTGCAAGGCTCGGTGAAAAGATTGTCGGATTCTCAGCTTACAGTGCATTGGAACCAAACTGGTTTGGGCCGATAGGTGTAGACTCCGAATCGAGGAGGCTGGGAATAGGAACAGTTCTACTTTACAAGTCGCTTCTATCCATGAGGCTCATGGGATATAAAACCATAATCATTCCATGGACTGATCACTTAAAATTCTATACTCAACTATCGAGAATTACAGGTGTAAGGCACTACTTAATATTGGAGAAGAGGCAGAAACATAGCTGACAACTTAAACATTTCCTACAGTAAAGTTTGAAGAAAGGTTTCAAGATTCAAAAGCGATTCAATTCTATAGGAACGGATATGGGGGTATCCATCGTTGTGGAATTCATAGATTTTCATCCCTTCCTTTATTTAAGTGGGAAAATCCCTGCTTCTAAGGTTTCCATCGGACTCCCATGAATTAGTTTATTGATCACACATCGCTCAAAATTTGTTGCGTTAAATATTTATAATCTTGTTATATATATAACAATCATAAACTTTTTTAAATATAGTTACATATATAACAATATGAAACTTCTGACCAAATACTTACTATCCAAGTTTGGCGGAAGTGCAGTGACTAGGAAAGAGCTGGAGAGAGCTTGCAAACGGTTTGGGGAGTTAAATATAAACTACCTACTCCATTATGGCTATCTTGTCAGGGTTTTAAGGAAATTATACTATGTTAAAACCTTAGAGGAATTCAAGCTGAAAAAGGCTTTGGATACTTACAGGATAATTTCCTTGGGAATGAACAAGTTAAAGGTTAATTGGTATTTTGGCCTTTACACAGCTTTAAGATTGAATGGTTTAACTCATGAATTCTTTGGTGAAATCTTTGTTTTGAGCAACAAGATCTACAGACCAAAGGCTATAAAAATATTGGAAGAAAGGGTTAGGTTCATCAAGCTGAAAAACAACCTCTTTGGCTTCGGGATAATAAAAAGAGACGAGATAAGATTCTCAGATCCAGAAAAAACAATCCTAGATTTGGTTTACGTTTTCAGGTATAGAGGAGTCCCGGAGGAAAGGATAATTTCCGTGATAGAAGATTATGGCAAGAATTTGAAGAAGGATAGGTTAAAAAAATATTTAAAGTTTTATCCGAAAAGTGTTGGGAGAGTTTTAGAGAATGACAGATTTATCTGAGTTCGTTTCATTCGTTGCGGAAAAATCAAAAGTTAAAAATTTAAGGCTAATAGAAAAAGATATTATTCTGCATAAAATTTTAAGCGAAATCTATGCTTCGAAGCTTGGAAAAAAATATTTGTTCAAGGGGGGAAGTTGTTTAGTAAAGTGCTATTTTGGTTATTATAGGTTCAGCGTTGATTTAGATTTCACTTGGGCTGATCAAAAAACTTGGAAAGGCTTAGGAAAGAGAAAATTAAGAAAGAAACTTCTGAATGAAATAGAGGATTTTGGATCTTTGATTGAAAATGTTTCGAAAAGAATCGGGTTTGAATTTGAAAGCGAATTGGGGAACAAGAAATTTATGGAGTTTGGTGGAGGAGCAAGAATGGTAACTTTTAAGCTTTGGAAGGATTTAGAACTTATTAAAATTCAAATAAACTTTGTGGAGCAATTATTATTTCAATCCAAGATAGTCCTAGCTAAAACTTTATTGAACAAAGTCAAATTAAAAAGAGATGAGGAAGCCTATTTCGAGGAAATCTTACAATTTTATAAGCCCATTAAGATAAAGGCTTACGACGAAAGGGAAATCCTTTGTGAGAAAGTAAGAGCTATTCTAACAAGAAAGACTCAAAAGCTAAGGGATTTTTACGATCTTTTTCTGCTTGATAAACATGGATTTAAAGTCGAGGATTTGAAGGATGAAATTGTTGAGAAAGTAAGGTTCGCCTTGCACTATAAAAAATATATGGATGCTCTGAAAAGGAATAAAGAGCAGTTTAGGATAAGTAAGGAAGTTCTTGAGGATCCTTTTGAGAGGGAACTCTTCATCTCTAAGCCAACAAAAGATTTTGAGGATTATTCAAGTAAACTAACAAAAGTATTGAAAGAAATTGTAATTGAAGTTTAAAGGTAAAACAATAAAGAAGAGGAGAGAGAAAGGAAATAATCCAAGTTTCTGAAGGCGGTTAAGGATTTCTTTGAGCATGCTTAGACTAATAAAACCTAAATCAAAATTAACCTCAACCTATTTTTCTAAAATCTGCTTTGGAATAAAAGGCTTCCACCCCAAAGACTTTCAAGGATTTAAACCTTTAACATTGACTTTTGCTCATAACTGTTGTGGAATTCATAGATTTTCATTCCTTCCCTATCACTTTTTCATTGGGGGCTTTCAGGGGAAAACGATAAAGCACCATTCATCCTGAGTAAGTTTAGACATGCAATTATCTCTCTATCTATTCAGAAACTGTAGGACAATCCTGGGATGCTGGAAAGGTTAATGAGGAAAATTGGTTAAACAATTCACTTATCTATCATAAAAACCTCATCCGAAATAAGATCAAAGAGAAAAACTTTTTATAAAAGCAAAGTCAACTTTTCATTAGTCATCATTATTTCATGGAAAATTGTAAGGTAGATATGTAAAACTTTTAATGTTGAAAGTTTCAATAATATATTTTAGTTTAATTTGGAGTGTTGGTTATGGAAGTAGAGGAGAGAAAACTTGTCGAGATAGGTAAAGTAACCCATTACTTTTCAAAGATAGGTGTAGCAGTGGTTAAATTGAAGGCACCTTTATCTGTGGGGGATAGAATACTGATTAGGGGAAGTACAACTAATTTTGAGCAAACTGTAACTTCCATGCAGATAGAGCATAAGAATATTGATAGGGCGGAGGCTGGACAAGAAGTAGGATTGAAGGTTGCTGACAGGGTTAGAGTGAATGATACAGTTTACAGGATCGTTTAGCAGACTACAATTAAATCCTTCTCTTTTATCTAGGATAGATTATCTTTCCAAAATCCTTGGTAACTCGATAACCATCATATGCTTCGATAAGGCTTCTCGAATTTTTTAAGGCTTCAAGGAAGAGTTGAACTTGAAGTTTCTTATATCTTTCTCTTGGAACTACAAAGTCGAAGTATTCCCATGTGAGATGAAAAGTTCTCAATTTATATTGATCTGCAACATATTTAATGGTTAAGCAGAGATCAGCATTACCCATCGCCACAGCTCTAACCGTGTCAAAATGCGTTTTAAATTCAAGTTCAGCTCCTCTAATGGATTCAGGGTTAACTTTGAATCGTTTAAGGATATATTCGAAGAATAATCTGGTTCCGGAACCTTTATTTCTATTCGCCACGGTGAATAATCTAGTTTTCAAACCATCAGCAATATCCTTTAAACTGTTGATTTTCAGGTTTGGTCTAACTGCGAAGACCAATTCACGCATATAGCCCCTTATAAGGAGAACTCTATCTGAGATGAGGAATCTTGAGAGGAATGGTATGTTATAAAGGTTTGAGGCAGCATCATATAAATGTACACCTGCAACATCAACCTCGCCTAGAAGGATTCCTGCCAATCCACCCATGGAACCAGTCCACTCTACAGCTACATCTCTAACTCCAAGAGATCTTAAGACTCCTACAAGATGCTCGAGGAGAGGGTCATGGCTTCCCATAAGGACAAGCTCAGGCAGCTGTTTCTCAACTATGGGAATTGACTCTAACAGTTCAGCGCATGGCCTAACAGTCTCTAAAGCCGCATAATATTTTCTGAGAAGATTCCTGCAGAAATCAGTTAGCCTAGCTCCTCCACCACCTCTCCCACCTCTTTTAGCCTCTAAAAGCTTGGAGCCGAGCAGCTTCTCAGCACGTGCTATTCTCTCCCAAATCCTCGAGTAAGCTAATCCGAAACGTCTACATGCCATTAGAAGACTTCCAACCCTATCCACTAAGCTGAGAACACTTGCAAGTTTAGAGTCCATCACAATATTTCCGTGAAGTAGAAGATAAACTTCAACATTTACATGAACATTAAGTTCATCCAATTGCTTTGACATTAAAATCACCATTTAGAAACTGGGTGAAATCTAATTAGGGAACGAATTAGATTCAAGGGAAGCTCACATCCCCTTTTCAAGGCTAAAGCTTCACCTAACCCTCTCGTAACATAGGCATTGATCAAAAAACCATCAATCTTTAGAGATAATCGTATGATGGGACCTTTCAACTCTAAATCTTCCACAACTCCAACTATGGCTCCATCCCCTACAACTACATCTTCAGGTCTAAATACAGCTAGATAAGTTCCATCGGAAAGATTTACGGGAAATGTTATTCCCAGCAGTTTGACTGAGCCGTTTGAAACCTGAACTCTTAAAATGTTAAGATCTCCATAATACTTGGCTATTTCAGGAGATCTTAAAATCTCATCCACTAAACCAATCCTCAAAATTTTACCGGCATACATGAATGCAACTCTATCAGCCAACATGATGGTCTCAGAGATATCATGGGTAACATGTATAGCTGTAAATCTCAATTTTTCATGAAGCTTTTTAATCAGCATTCTAGCCTTATCCCTCAACTCAGGATCCAGTGAGACTGTAGGCTCATCTAGGAGAAGGGCTTTAGGCTGAATGATCAGCGCCCTTGCAAGAGCAACTCTCTGCCTCTCCCCACCGCTCAAATTTCTCGGAAACCTATCTAGAATTCTTGAAATATCTAGGAGGTCAGCAATCTCTTCAACCTTTTGATCAATAATATTCTTTGGGAAACCTCTAACCTTCAAGCCATATGCAATATTATCATGGACACGCATATGAGGGAAGAGTGCATAATTCTGGGGGAGAAGGGATAAACCTCTAAGTTCAGGTGGAAGAAAAGTAACGTCAACTCCATCTATGATTATTCTTCCCCTGGAGGGTTTACGAATACCGGCAATCGTCTGGAGGAGAAGAGTTTTTCCAGAACCACTTGGACCCATAATCACTAAATACTCTCCCCTTGAAACTTCAAGATCGATATCGGATAAATGGAAAGCTCCAACTGAAAGCTCCAAATCTTCAACCACTATCAACGCTCATACCTCACAAGCAACCTAACCAAGAAGAATAATATTAGTGAAAGAACTATTAGGGGAATTGTTAAGGCCAAAGCATAACCTAAACCATAAGTGTTAAACCATTCTATTATCAAAATGTTAATCGTTTTAGGATAATAGGCTACGATGAGGAGGGCTCCAACCTCACTGACAGCTCTAGCCCAAGCAAGCAGGAAACCTCCAATAATCCCCCGCCAAGCAAGAGGAAGAGAGATCGTGAAGAAACTTCTAGAGTAGCTTGCTCCAAGACATCTCGCCACATATTCTAACATGGGATCTATGGATTCAAATGAAACTCTAACAGTATCGATTAAAATAGGGGCAGAGACGAAGAGCATAGCAGCCACAACTCCCCAGAAACTGTCCTCTATAAATAGGCCGAGCCTTGAAAGTAGGGAGGCAAAGGTTCCCCTACCACCATAAGCAATCAATATTAGAATACCTGCAACAGCATGTGGAAGGAGAAAGGGAACATCTATAATTGATTTTAGAAAAGTTTTACCGGTAAAATCGAAACGTGCTAGAAGATAAGCTAAAGGAACACCGAAAATAAAGAGTATAATTGTTGATAGGGTGGCAGCTTCAAAAGTTACGAGAAAAGCATTTCTAACCTCAACTGAAAGTCTACTGGTTTCAAATAGACTCTGGGAGACTAGGCCATAATCCACCATGAAAAAGACAAGTATAAGTGGAGCTAGGAGAAACAATATGATCAATGATGAGAGAAATATGAGGAAGGGAATGAAGAAACCTCTAACCCTTATCAATTTTAACAAGCCCCCTCAACTCGGCGGGAATATTGCCGAACCCTAAAGGTTCATCGAGGAAGGATTGGCCTAAAGATTCAAATAGTCTTCGCCCTTCATCTCCTAGAAGAACTTTAAGAAAGTCAACGGCACACTTATAGTTTTCAGAATTCTTAGGAATCGTTAAACCATATATTATCGATTTCATAGGGATCTTACGCTCCCCACTGCTTCCCCATAAAATTATAAGTGAAACATGAGAGTAGAATTCATCATATAGGGGATTGCTCAAATCAATCTGGCTGGGAAGCTCCAGAAATTTTAAGCCTCTCTGAACCGCCACACTCTTATATTCGAAAGCGTAGTCTATGGAGCCGGCCTCGAGAAGAGCAACCAAATCAACACTCTTCGACCTAATGATAAGATCTTTAGACTTAACTTTGAGGGCTGAGGGAACATATAAATTTAAGGAACCGTTTCCACGTTCAACTATAATATTGGTGCGTTTAACGATTAAATCATTCAATATGGAAGAGTTTTCATAGAAAAGGCTTGCCAAAGCAATGACTCCGACAGCCCTATAACCGCAAGGATCCTTATTGGGATCAGAAAAACCGAAACGGACATCAGGTTTCATGAGAATTTTAAACCAAGCATCAGGATTATCGGCAAGTTCATCGGAGAATTTGCTGTTATCAGTATAGGTTAAAACGATTTTATTCGATGCGAATGCAATATACCAATCAGTGTAATTGGGATATAGGAATAGAGGGATAAGCCGATAATCAGCAATAACCACCAAATCGCAATTCTTACCCAGATCAGTAATTTTACGGATAATCTCAACGCTGCCTCCAGATTCAATCATAACTTTAAAGCTGTAACTGGATTCAACGATCTCTGAAAACTTTTCCAGTGGAATTTTAACTGAACCTGCACAGAATATCTTGACTTGTAATTCATTAACAGGGGAGAATAAATGTAGAGAATAATTTAAAACTATTATGATGACTAACAATAGGAAGGTGAAGGTGAATAGATAGATCTTGTTTCTCATACGGTGTAGAATATAGTGTAATATGTATTTAACCGTTATCCAATTTCAGATAACGTTTAAAGATAAGCAACGAAAACCATCACACTTTCCTTATCCTTCGCCATACCGCATTGTTTTCCAGAATTATCCAATATTTCTTTAATTTTCTTCTCGCCTCTTTACAGTTTGGATTTTGGATGTGAGCTACTCCCTACTGAAGTAGGGAGCTTCCAGCGTTTAGCTGGGGCTTTACGCCTTCAGCCTCATCTGCTGGTTCAGCGGGGCTCACAGCTCCGCCATCCCATGTCTCTCGTTAAGGCATGGGCTATGTTGATGCATGCGTTTAGGTCTCGATTGTAGACTAAACCGCACCTTGGGCATCTAAACTCTCTTCCCTTGACTTGGGTAACATACCCGCATCTGTGGCATTTCTTAGATGTGTTCATAGTCTCCCTCTTTGTCAAGTATCTTACTTCTATACCTTCAAGAAGGGCTTTGTATTCTATGTAGGTTTGGAGTTTTCTTGCGGTGATTTTATAAAATGAGAGGAGACAATTATTTTGATTTCTTCAGCTTCTGGTTGAAGTAGTCTAGAATTATCTTATATCTCTTCTTTCTATGCCTCGGTTTTTCAAGTGTACTGTGTCCATGGCTTCCTTTAAGGAAGACTATTAATCTACTCTCCTTTCCAAGCAGTCTCAGCATTACATGTAGAGCTGTGGATTGATCTATGAAGCATCGATAATCATTCATGCTATGTATTAGCAGTAAGGGTGTTTTAACTTTCTTTACATAGTATATTGGGCTTTGTTTAACATAGTTTTCCATGTTTTCTATTGGTGTTCCACCTATCTGGTCTGGATCGAAGTGATAGCCTATATCTGAAGCCCAGAAGTCAGCTATCCAATCAGCTATTCCATTCTCGCTGACAGCTGCTTTAAATCTATCTGTCTGAGTTATAATCCAATTGGTCATGAATCCTCCATAGCTTATCCCAGTTACACCTATTCTGTCACAGTCTACCTGTGGATTAAGCTTTAAGAATTCATCTAAAATTTCCATTAAATCTTTATAATCTCTTTCACCGTAACTTCCCCTTATATCTGCAAATTCCTCTGAATATCCGTCGCTTCCCCTTGGATTTGCGAAGAGAACATAGTAATTGTTTGCTGCGAAGAGTTGGTGCATAAAGTTTAAGGTGTATCCATATGAGCTTTTAGGTCCTCCATGGATGAAAAGTATTGCCGGATATTTTTCCTTTCCTTTAAGGTTTAATGGTTCAAGATACCATGCATCCACTTCTACTCCATCACTCACTTTGACTTTGAAGTGTTTCTGCTTTGAAAGCTTGATCTTCGAGTGAAAACATTCATTTAGATTGGTTAGCTGTTCAATTCTGCCTCTCCTAAAAACATATATTTCCGGTAGATGTTTTGGATCGGTTTTGAGAATTGCAATTTCTTCATCTCTAGCTAAACTATAATAGTAGATTACATGGTCTCCCTCTGTTACAGGTTTTATCTCTCCTTTAAAGTTCACTTTGTATAGGTTGCTTCTTCCAGCATTGTTAACTAGAAAGTATATTTCTCCTCTTCTACATTGAATTTTCGGGTTTGCCCTGTAGGGTCCTCTAGTGTCGAATGAGATTGCCGGCATCGTGTTTAAACCGAATTTTCCAGTTAAATTTATCGGTTCAGCTTTTTCTTCAACCTTTACAATCCATATTTGATGGTGGGTTGCTCCTCCCCTATGTCTATCATTTCCCTTCAATATTAGATGCGTGTCGTCTTCGCTCCAAGCTACATCGATGAAATTATATTTTGCCTCCACAATCTCCAATTCCTCTCCATCCGTCACATCGATAACTCTTACCTCCCTTCTAAACGGTTCCCTTCCATTTGGAATGGAGATATATGCTACTTTTCGACCTGTATGGGAGGGGGCTGCTGAAACGATATTTCTAGGTGGAGCTGTCAATTGAATATATTCCCGTGAAGCTAGATCGATTAGGAAGAGTTCCATTCTATATTGCTCAGTGAATCCTGCACCATCATACCATATGGGGAGATCTTCAATATCAACATAGTCTTCATCTATATTTCTCACCGGAACCTTCGATAATGCTATCAGCTGTCTCTCATTTAGAAATTCTAAGTTGCGGAATCCCTCCTTCCTCTTTGCTATTAGGATAGGTTCACCTGAGAATGTAGTGTAATATATGGAGTTTCCCTTCTCATTTTCCTTGAATCCTCTCCTCGACAGGAAGGCTAATTCTCCTCCATTTGGACTCCACCTTGGAGAGTAATCTTTAGAATCACTGTAAATTGTATGGGTAAGCTCCTTATCCTCAACATTCATCACATGAATCTCATATCTATATGAATTTTCCTTTAGATTCGGCTTTACAGCCACATAGGCTACGGATCTTCCATCAGGAGATATTTTAGGCTCTGCTATATGAATTATCTTTGCAAAATCTTCAACATTCAATCTCCTCAAATCCTTCATGTTTAAAAATATATTTCAATTTGAATTAAAGTTTATCAGTCTTCTTCAGTTCAACTTCGAACTGGCAGTATGAATCTCCCATAGCTATATATTTTGTCTCCTCTATTTCAACCTTCCTTTTAAAAGTTGGCTTATCCATTCCGCTATGAAGCCTCTAACAATGTTTGTTTGAGACTTATTTATATTTCTATGCAGTTCGCATTCAAAATTTCCGTAAACCTTTATGGTTGCCGTTTCCCTCTTCAAATCGAAGCTTCCATCTTTAAAACGTCATATCCCAACTGTTGGAAGAAGATTTCGCCAAGCCTTATAAGTTGTTCAGGGTTGCCTTCCCCTTTTCCAAGCATTCTTGAATGGGCTTCGAATCCTCTTCTCTCCATTGCATATCCAGTTAAATATAGGATTATGTTGAAGCCTGATCCCATCATCTCCCTTAAAGTTTTGCTGAAAGCTGCATAGTCTCTTTATATTGCTCTAGGATCAAAATTATGTGGAATCCTGCTTCTTAAACTTCCAGCTTTGAACATTTCATTTCTATTATAATTCTATCCGTCTGGAAAGCATGGCTAAGAGGTAAATATAAATAAATCTTTTAAAATTTTCCAGTTTTCCAACAATTTTCAAGTCGTCGATATTAATATATTCAGGTTTTAAAAGTTATTTTTGACCTTTAATGCTGCTTGAAGTGGAAGATTTAAATGTTGAAATTAATGGTAGAAGGGTTTTGAAAAATGTAAATCTCTCAGTGGGATTCGGCGAAACCATTCTACTTTTAGGTCCAAACGGTTCAGGTAAAACAAGCCTTATTCAAACGATAATTGGAAATCCAAAATATCATGTTAAGAGTGGAAGGATAAAATTCATGGGTAAAGATATAACGCATATACCTTCCAATGAAAGGTTGAAGTTGGGTTTAAGCGTCTCATATCAGTTTCCACCTAAAATTAGAGGTGTAAGTGTTGGAAGACTTTTAGAAGAGATGAAGAAGAAATTTTCAATTGAAGATGAATGGGTGAATCTTCTTCTAAAAAGATTGAATGTATCTGAATTTTTAAATCATAATTTGCATAGCGATATGAGTGGAGGTGAAAGCAAAAGGTTGGAGCTCTTCTTCACCCTTCTAACTAAACCGCACTTAATATTGCTTGATGAACCTGACTCTGGAATAGATGTTGAAAACTTATCGTTGATAGGAAACTTTCTAAACAAGTTTTTAATGGAGAATAGGGTTGAAGCTTCCCATAAGAGATCTGCACTTATAGTCACCCATCTAGGCACAATCTCCAAATATTTAATGGTGGATAGAGCCTATGTTCTCATGGA
>QMRB01000015.1 GCA_003649185.1 Thermoproteota archaeon
ATTAATACGTCTATGTCACTATTCGGCTTTGCAGCTCCTTTTGCTTGGCTTCCAAAAAGCATTATTTTGGCTGACCTATCATGCTTTTTAACAATTGATTTTACTTTTTTCAAATAAAATCTCATGTTTTTATAATATTTTTCCCATTCCTTCAAAACTTCAATTTTTAGATCTATCAATGTTTTTCCAGCCATTTTAACACCTCTAGAATTTTCTCTGAAAAGTTGAGAATTCTTTCAGCTATCTCCCTATCATATTGTCTTGGCAGATATCTTGAAGTTATATATGCTTCTTCAAGAAGATATAATATCTCTAAATTTTCATCATAGAATTTTTTCAGAGGATCTTCACCATAAATTTTCATTACATATTTTATGAGATGTATTAGTGAATGTGTTTTCGGAAAGTCACCTATCTTTCTAAATAACAAGTATTTAAGATATAATTGTATGAACTGTTCTACGTGAAACAAAACCAAGTCGTAGCTTTCCCGTGTAAAGTCGCTTTTCGCACTTTCCAAGAATGCAAATGCTCTTCTTCTCAGAAAATCTTGGTAATAGTTTGTCATTAATCTCTCTCCAATCAAGTTATATCTTCAAGTATTGATATATTTATGGTAGATCTCGAAATTTCTAAATTATTCTTCTCTTAGTAAGGCTATTGCGGTTGATGCGTAGAGTGCAGAGCCTATGGGTAATGCATCTTCATCTATATTGAATCTTGGATGGTGATGCGGATATTTTATACCTTTTTCTTCGTTTCTAACTCCTAGAGGTATAAATGCACCTGGAACTTTTTGGGCATAATAGGAGAAATCCTCCGAACCCATCACAGGTGGATGTTCAATTACATTGTCCTCTCCAACCAGTTCCACACTTATCCTTCTTATTAGAGCTATCATGCTTGGATCATTTATGGTTACAGCAAACTTTTCCATCACTTTAACTTCAGCTTCACATCTATATGCTTTAGATACTTCTGTGATCATCTCCGTAAATCGTTCATGTATTTTTCTTCTCACCTCTTCTTTTAGAGTTCTTATGGTTCCGCCGAATGAAACTTTTTCAGGAATTACATTGTATGCTTCTCCGCCATGTATCTTCGTTACACTTATAACTGCTGAATTCAATGGATCGATCTCTCTACTTATAATTGTCTGTATATTGTTTATGATTGCAGTGGATGCAATTATTGGATCTCTAGTTAAATGTGGCGATGCTCCATGTCCACCTGATCCTTTCACTATTACTTCGAAGAAGTCTCCTGAAGCCATAAATGCTCCGCTTCTTAATCCAATTTTCCCTACATCAAGCGACCCCCACACATGGATTCCCATTATGAAGTCCACATTTTCCAATGCTCCATCTCTAATCATCATTTTTGCCCCTTCACCCACTTCTTCAGCTGGTTGAAAGATAAATTTGACATTTCCATTTAGCTTATCCTTGAACTCTACGAGCATTTTGGCTGCAGTTAAAAGCATGGCGATATGTGCGTCGTGGCCGCATGCATGCATAACACCTGGAACTTTAGATTTATAGGGAACTTGGTTCTCCTCCTGAATTGGAAGGGCATCTGTGTCAGCTCTTAAAGCCACAGTTTTCCCATCGCCTTTACATTTAAGTAAACCTATAACGCCTCTCCCTTCTGCAACTGTTTTTACATCTATTCCAAATTGTGATAGAATTTCAGCTATTTTACTTGCAGTCTTATACTCTTCTAGACTCAGCTCGGGGTTTTGATGAAAATATCTTCTCAATTTTACACTGTAACCCTTTAATTCCGAAGCTTTATTTTTGATTAAACTATAAAGGCTATTCATTTCGATCCCATTAAAACATTATAAATGTCAGTTAAATGTATTCTGTTGAATGAAATAATTTTTATAGTTAAGTGTTTCATTGAATGGTGAAATGTCGGCTGAAAAATATGCGAAGAAAGAGCTCCTCCAGCTTAAAGGTAGAGCGCCCACAAGGGTTTCAATAGGACCTGTAGAGGGCTTGATAAATCTTGGAGCTGGCGATCCGGACTTCAATCTTCCAAAGTTCATGGCAGATGCTGTTGCAGAAGCCATCATGGAAGGATATACGCATTATGAATTTCAGGGAGACAGTGAATTTAAGAAAGCTGTGGCCGAATATTATTCGAAGTATGGTGTGAAACTTGATGCTGAAAGCCAAGTTCTGGTAACTTCAGGTGGAAGCCAATCGATATTCCATATTTTAGCGGCGTTTCTAAATCCAGGTGAAGAAGTTATAATATTTAATCCTACATATCATGGATATGTTAGGCCGATAAAATACTTTAACGGAATCATTGTGAGAGCACCTATGAAAAAGGATGAGGAAGGATACTTTAGACCTGATATTGAAGCATTGGAAGCGCATATTTCAGATAAAACTAAAATTTTAATTTTATGTAACCCGGACAATCCAACTGGATGTGTCTTCAAAGAGGATGAGTTGAAGGCGATAGCTGAGCTTGCTGTAAAACATGATTTCCTAATACTTTCCGACGAAATCTACAATGAATTTATATGGGGAAATAGAAGACATTACCCGATAATATTGATTCCAGGTATGATGGAGAGAACTCTTGTCGCTATGAGCTTCTCCAAGATGTTTGCTTGGACGGGCTGTAGATTGGGATTCATCATATCTGGAAGTGAACTTATAGAGATTCTTTCGAGAGTGCCTATGGGGATCTGTTCTGCTCCGGTACCATTCCAGAAGGCGGGTGTTGTTGCTCTTAAGGAGGGATGGGAGTTTAACAGGATGATGAGAGAGAAATATTGGGAGAGAATAAAATACTGTGTTGAAAGATTAAATGAAATTCCAGGCATATCTTGCGTGACTCCTGAAGCTACATTCTATCTCTTCCCGGACATAAGTGGTACTGGAATGAGCTCAGAAGAATTTTCTAAGAGATTGCTTGAAGAGGAGAAGGTTCGAATAGTTCAGGGTACTGTTTATGGATCTAATGGTGAGGGACATGTAAGGCTGGCTCTTGTAAAGCCGCTGGAAACTTTGAGAGAAGCTATGGATAGAATTGAGAAATTTGTTAGAAAAAATATTAAGTGAACTGCATTTAAGACTACTTTTTAAACAAAGAACTTATACAAATAGTTAACCTTATTTTTTCATTTAAAAAATAAGAGTTATACATAAGTAGTTTAGAAAAGTTTTTACATTTTTAACATCAATTATTGATAGGTGTTATAATGCGGATTCAAAGATCTGAAAGAAATAGCAGGAGATTTGAAATAGTAACAGTGATGGATCGATGTAAGGGATGCGGTATATGTGTCTCAATCTGCCCGGGAAAGGTTCTCGCTCTATCGGAAAAGTTTAACAGTAGAGGATATAATTATGCATATGCTAGAGCTCCGGAGAAATGTATTGGATGCAAATTCTGCGAATATCACTGTCCAGACTTCGCAATATTTGTAAAACCATCTGCAGAGGCAAAAGCCACAATCATAAAGTAATTATTATTCCTCTACTAAGAATCTATCTCTCACAGGTTTATAGACCTCGTTGAAGAACTTCTGCTGATCTTTCAATATTTTTAAAGGAAAACTTTTAATATAATTTAAAGCTTTCTTCCATGCCTGTTCATATGGTATGATCTTCTCGATCTTCTTAACAATTTCACGGTCATAATCTGCAGGTAGTTGTTCAGCGTTTCCTATAATGAACCATCCATTCGGAGATGTAAAAACCGGTTCATTTCCAATCTCCACAATTCGTCTCCCCTCTTCAACTGTCTTAAGAGTTGAAGGTTTACTTGGAGTCCTCCTATATCTCCGTTCTCTGCCATGATATTTCGCCCAAGCATAAAATATAGCTCTGTTAAGTCCAAAAGATTTTGCCTTCTCCAAGTTGCCTGTTAAAACGTAGTATCTCGCAGCTTGAAGTAAAGCCATTATTTGAAATCGGCCTACACGTTTACCCTTTAAGGTTCTTACATGCTTCTTCTCAACCTTCTTCAACGCCACCCTTCGTCTAATTTCTCCGACACGTTTAAAGTATCCGCCAATATTTTCAATGGCTTTTAGCGCTAATTCATCGGCTTCACCTCTAATGTAAACTCTCCAATTTCGATTATGCTTTAAATTGTCTATGGAAGCCCATTCCAATGTGAAATCATCTATCTCCTCAGGTTTAAAGCAAACTGCAGCCAAATCTACACTTTTATGCAGTGATAGAGGAGCTGTAAAAACTCTCTTCAGATCAATATTATTCTCCACAGTTAGAGGTCTCTCAACACTTTTAGATGTTTTAGCTATTTTAATTAGCTTATCTTCACATCTCCTCAAAATATACTCCACAATCGAATATGCTATGTCCAGCGGATGATGCTTTTGGAGAACATCTCCTGAAACTGCAGATTCATGCATATGAACATGTACTCCTCTCCCAGACCAGACGAGATATACTGATTTTTCAACACCTTCATTTGCTAAAGCTTCCAAAATGATTTTTGCAGCTTCAATACTCTTCGCCCATTCCTTCAAATCGCAATCCACATCCCATATTGGTGTTGAAGATTTAATGTTACTTTCAATCTCCACATCTTCTGGAGAGGAAAGTTTAGAATAAATGTTCACTGAACCATAAATTGTTCTCGGAATTAAACCTCTAAATCTATTTAAAATTTTATCGTAATCTTCAATTGAATTTACATGGAGGGGTGAACCGTTCCTTCTCCAATATCTTATAAATAATCCTCCTCTTCCACCCCACATCGTATTTATTGCAACCCATCTGCCAATACAGTAATCTGAAATCTCCCTTTTAACCTCTTCACGGCGATAATAATTTAATATCTCAGCAAACTTCAAAAAGATCACTCCAAGTAATATTTGATAGAATAATTGAATAAAAGGTTTATATTTTACGGCATTTTCCAATTTAACTTATTGACTTTTTCAATAAAATTGATGCAACTATCTGTAGGCACACCGAGTAAACTATAGCTAAATAGGTGAGGTGTAAATCTAATAATTGGCCGAAAATAGATCCACTAACAAGAAAGCCGACACCATACGCCGTATAGAATAAGCCGTAGGCTAAACCTCTAGCCTCTTTTGGAGCAATATCGGAGACTGCTGCACGATAAATTGATTCCTGCATACCATATACTATTCCAAAGATAAGTATTGCAGTTACAATTGATTCGAATCCACCTGTAAAGGTAAGGATGGATGGAACTGTAGATAGTAGGAAGGCTATTAGCAGAATTTTTCGCCCATATTTATCATATAGGTAACCTGCAGTTGGAGCTGCCACAGCATCAGTGGCTTGAGCTGCAAGATATAGGACTGGAAGAATCCAAACAATCGTTAATGAAGACGCCCTGTAAAGTATTAGAGAAACATGTATTAAACCGGCAGTGTTCAAGGCTACAGCTATGGTGTAAAATGCGAACTTAGAAGTAAGAAATGAAAGTTGAGATGAATAAGTTGAGCCTTTAATTTTCACAATCGTTTCAGTATAGGGTTTAAGCCTATAATATGCGTAGAGAACTGAAAGAGCCAAAAGAATATATGGGCCGAAAAGTGCAAGGAAACTGTAGAAGTAGCTGTTTCCAGTCATGTAAAGTGTAGCGGCAACTATGAATGGACCTCCAATAGCTCCTATCTGGTCCATAAGTTCATGGAGGCCGAATGCTTTTCCAGCACCAACACTACCACTAATATGAGATAAGAGAACATCTCTGGAGGGGCTTCTCATAGCCTTTGCAATTCTCTCAACTAGGAGAAGTATAATTGCAACTTGCCATAAACCTGCAAATGCCTGCAGTGGAACCGAAATTAAAAGAAGATAGCCTGCAAGAGTAAAAAACCAGTAGGCCCTTGTAGTATCGGCAAGATAGCCACTAACCAGTCTCAACGCATATCCGAAGAATTCGCCTAAACCACTCGCAAATCCAACTATGGAAGCTGAAGCTCCTAAAGCGTAAAGATAATTGGGAAGTATGCTTCTAGCACCCTCATATATTAAATCTCCTGAAAGGCTTACTAACCCGAAAAGCAATATTCCAAGATAGGCGACTCTCTTCAGCTCGCTTTGATTCAAATCAACCACCAACCAGGTTTTAGAAAGTATATAACTTGGCATGTTTAAGTTTAATTAAACTTTTCACTTCCACTTTCCATGCCTAACATATTCTGCTGCAGATAATGCTGCAATAGCTCCCTGTGCAGCGGCAACCACCAGCTGCTTCTCAAAACCCGTAATATCACCGGCAGCATATAATCCCTCAACACTTGTCCTCATTCTCTCGTCAACTTTCAGGTATCCAGCTCCAAATGTTTCCGGCTTCAACGATAAAAGAGCATTGATATTCGGCTTATATCCAATAGCTATAAATAAACCGTCCAACTTAAGCTCCATGACAGCATCATTCTCCCTATTTTTAACAAGGATACTTTCAACTTTCCCTTCACCTCTAATCTCAGTTACAATGTAGGGTATTATAAATTCCACATTATCTTTCTCCTTCAACTTTTCAACAAGAATATCCTCAGCTCTGAAGGCTCTTCTCCTATGTATAAGGTAAACTAATTTACAGATATCTGAGAGATATAGAGCATAACTTACAGCAGTGTCTCCGCCACCAACAACTCCAACAATTTTATCTTTAAAGAAGAAGCCGTCGCAAGTGGCACAGTAACTTACACCTCGCCCTAAAAATTTATCCTCACCGGGAACATTTAACTTTCTATGTTCAGCACCTCCACAGTAAATGACAACTCTACTTTTAACTGAATTTCCTGAAGCAAGATCAACAATGAACATTCCATTAAATTTATTTATATTGACAACTTCATCCACCAAGAACTCTGCACCGAACTTCGTCATATGTTTTTCAAATAGTTGAGCAAGCTCAGGTCCCAAAATACCTGTGAAACCAGGATAATTTTCAATTAAACCTGCTTCAAGCAGTTTACCTCCCACACCAAACTTATCTATAACAAGTGTTCTCAAATTTCTTCTACTTGAATATATAGCAGCGGAAACACCTGCAGCACCAGCACCCACAATAACCACATCATATAACTCTCTTACGGACTCCTTCCTCCTGATTTTTGGAAGAGTTATAGGCATCATAAATAACACCACAATCAAATTTAAAATTTAACCATTTAAATATATTCGATCTATTCAACTGCAATTAAACGATAATGATAAAGTAATATTTCTAACAGTAATAAATTTAGAATACTCGATTGCTAATATACTTCCAGCGGCAAACTCTCCAATTTAAACAACTTAATCGCTTTCAGCTTCTCCATAACGATTTTAACAAAAGCTAAAACTTCTCTTCTACTAATGCCCCTCTCCTTCAACATCATAAAAATCTCCCGTTCAACTAAAGCATATTTTCTATATCTTTCATTAAGAGACTTCCATGGAATCCCTTTCAACGCTTCTGCAATTTTCCCATTAAACGGCAAAAGACCTTTCATCATTAAAAATGAAATTATCGGATATCCAATATAATTTCTATAAGTTGTCCCATTATCACTACTATATGCAACTCCTCTATTAACATCCACATAAACATCATAAACTCTATCCCCCAAGCTCGAAACAACTTTAGCATAATTCTCCTTCAAAAAGTTTATTCTACGATCCGCAACACATCCAAGAGCCTCCAAAACTTTTATTCTAGGCGGTAATGAAAGCAGTATCCTCCCCAATTTGTCACCAATTGAATGTTAAAACGAACAATCTAATTTATGTTATGCTAAATCTGTTTAAATGAGAATTTATAGAAAATAACACAATAAAAAGAGATAATTCATTAAATTAAATAAGCAATATTCTATCGAAAATTCCGAATTAAATACCATTTAAAATGTTAACTTATCCAGAAAGTCTATGAAAATCTTATAATGATCAGCAGCTCTCTCAGTTAATGATTACAGTTATTAGAACCTGTATTAATTAATGAGATTGAAGTTATATCATGGTGAAGTTTAATGGTGAAGTTTAGAAGAAATATTTTCCAACTTACAGTTATAGTGTTGATTATTGCTCTGGTATATCTCTTATTCTTTCATGCCTATGTTAAGGAGATAAGAATTAATGTAAGATTGATTGGTAGAGGTAAAGTGAGTATAAATGGTTTACTGGTTTCATCCAATTCTACATTGACATTTAAACTGGTTAAAAATGGCTATGTTAGTAATTTCGAAGCTTTAACGTTAGAGATAAAAGATATGTCGAGTGGTGGTTGGAGGATTAACGAGATTTTATTTAATAATGTTTCATGTTCTGGCAATGTTGTTAGGGTTGTTGAGGATGGTGTGATCGAAGTTAGATTCGATAGAATTGTTTCGATCAGATATCCTGATGGATCTATGCCTATCTCCTGTGTGGATTTAGATGATGATGGTATATGTAATTTCATTATTGAGATCAATCCTTGGAATCTTCGTAGCGTACATGGGTATGCCAATATGACGTATATTTTTTCCAAAGGAATGCTTCAATATTACCAGGAGATATCTGATCCTGTACCAGTATATCAGGACATCTTGGTTTTTGGCTTCCCAGAAATATATTATGGAAATAAGCCTTGGAATAGGTTTATGGCCTTGGATGGACCGATACCGCTTCCAAGCAAGGTGATTAATTTAAACGATTTTCAATTGACCTTAAATTATTCCTTAGAACACAATCAGAATCTTCCGATCAACTTGGCGATAGAATCATGGTTTACAAGAGAAAAATACAGGGTTAATGGTGTCTTTCCAGGCGAGATAGAGATGATGATCTGGCTCTACTGGCATAATCTAAGCCCTGCAGGATCGAAGATCGGGGAGTTAACAATTCCTTTAGAGGTTAATGGTAAGAATGTTATGAACACCTTTGAAATTTGGTATGCAAATATGACTTGGCATTATATTGTATTTAGGATAAAGAATTCGATTAGAAATGGGTTTATAAGATTAGATTACTCTCCCTTCATCAATGAAATTAGTAATATCATTGGAAACAAGTTTAAGGAATTATATTTAGAAGATGTGGAAGTTGGAGTAGAGTATGGTGAATCTTCCGTTAGAATTGAAATGATAAATTGGCGTCTATATGAATTCACATTGGAATATAAATCTAGACACATACTAGACTCCTAGTTAAACTGTTTATAGGAATTTCCTATAGGGACGTTCTCCTGAATAAATTTTCCAAATATGCCATAACATATATCTCCTTTATCCTCTTCCGTTCCTTCCCTCTATACTTCCTTAGTGTGGCCTCTCATTCAGCCTAAGCTTCGACTGGATCATTCTCTTCAGGAAGTAAGTTGTCATTATAGCCTTCTCCTTTTGCTGCCACCTGCTTTACTCCACTATCCGTTCCAAATGTGACGTTATTTTCATTTATATCTACGGCTACAGTTTTTCCATTAGGCTTGGGAAAGTTCAACCTCATCGAGAATACCATCTTTAGTATAGGGCACATCTTCTCCTTATGAATCATTCTTGGCTTATCTGCATATATCTAAACTTCTCCTGGCAGGTTCCGTGAAAGAGCTTCACTTTAAACCCCCATTTGGAATCACTATAGATGCTCTTCACCTCTCCAAGTCTATTGAGAATATATGGCCGTCGAGCATTAATACTTCCTTTCCAAACTCCAGCCTCTCCTTCGCCTATCAATAAATTTTCTGATTGCAGAGTACATGAAGAAAAGCGAATCTCATAAATATGTCGTTCTAGACTTTCAATTTCCTTTGTAGGGTTCGAAGACACTTATTTTTGCTTTTAGGGCTTAAAAGGTTTTAAAAAGCTTCTTTCAACTAGATAATTGGAACTAAATAAAATTTCAATTTAAGATCTTTATCTAAACTCCTTGATGCCTGTCTTTATTAATTTTGATATTGCTGTTTTCAAGTTTATAAAGGTTGTCAGTATGAAGGCTTAGAAGTTGTCGATGTAATGAAAGTTTTAAAGATCTTACAGATGTCGCTAAGAAAGCCTCGCTTTTTAAAGCAGGAATGAATTAGAGGAGGAGGGTAAGTTTTATATTTTGAAGTTAATGGGCTATTGGCGAGGCTGGGGCTATAAGCTCCAGTCAGGGGCTGTGGTGAGCCAGCCCTTAACACGTCGTGAAATTCATCCTCTGGAGCGGTGCTCTTTAAGGAGGATGAATGGAGAGACATGAAGCTCCCGACTTCAGTCGGGGATGCTCACATTAAACAGCAATACAATAGTAACAGTCTTTGTAAAGCTTTTCTTTTTGGTCTCCATTTTTAAAAGTTTAAGTTCATTTCGATTAGATTTTATTGCACAGTGTTTCTTCTAGCTTTTCTCTGGGCGTATAAACTGTATCCTTGAATTAAAACACCTATACCTATCAAAATTTGATGAATATGACAATAATCTCTCAATGATTTCAACATAGGATTAACCACTGGAACAATATATGAAGAGTAATTTTTAAAGTAGTTTACAGTTAACTTTTCACGTTCAACCGTTAACTTCCAAAAAATTATTGGTCTAACAGTTCCATTGAATTCTTTGCTCCAAGCTCTTCCAATTTTAATTAAATCTGTTTCAATTTTATACTCGTAGCAGGCTTTACAGACTAGACTATATGGTGGAGTAACATTCAATTTTGATTCTAAGCATTTAAGGTTGACTTTTAAAGTTTCTAAGTCTCTCAAAGTTTTAGACCATAAAGTTTGTAGGTTGCTCTCATTGCCTATACACAGAATTAATGCACAGTATTTTATTTCCCCGTCGTAAAGTTTAACTTCACTTCGCATATTTGAAGGTTCTACAATATCACTAATAGTAAGATGACATGTAACGTTGATGTTTCTATTTGAAATTGGAATCGTAAGGTTTAGTGATTGATCATCAATTAGCTGCACTTCCTTTCCAAATATTTTTCCACTGAAAAAGATTTTTTCGCCAAGAAAGCCGGTAAGATTTATATCTTCTCCTTCGATTTGAAACTCCGGATCAAATATCATCGCAGTTTTCACATAATATGGTAGAAAACTGTTTGGAATTATTGACAATATTAACCCTAAGAGAATTAGTACATACCCTTTAAGGAATAATTCATCCATAGCAATTCAAATTATTCTTTTGCTAATATATAAATTTTAAAATTTAGCAAGATTTCTAAAATCACTATTTAATAGACTTTTAAATATTATTTTCTTTTATACTTTCAGATTGACAAGCTTAATATGTATATTGCGTTATATTTATTGTTGATCAACATGAGGCCTCTAAAGATAGATGATTATAATAGGATTGTTTCGGTAGTTGATCCACAGCTTTCTCCCGATGGAAAGTACGTTGCATTTGTTACAGTGACTGTGGATAGTCATGAGGATGATTATAAGATGAACATTTGGATTATGGATGTTGAGAGTGGTGAAACGGTGTTAACTACAGGTGGTTTTAAAGATAATTGGCCAAGATGGAGTCCTGATGGGAAAAAAATTTTATTCTTGTCAAGAAGAATTTTGGGGAAGGGTGAACCTGGTAATGAGTTGTGGATTTTTCCATTGAAGGGTGGGGAGCCAAGGCTACTTTTTAAGAGCGAAAAGGGAATAGTTCAACCTTCATGGAGTCCGGATGGAAGAAAGATTATTTTTCTCTCGAGGGTTGTTGAGGAGGGCTATGATGATGAAGCTAGGTTGATAAATAGAATTCCAATATGGTTTAATGGAATGGGATTTATTCATCAATATAGGATGCATCTATTTGAAATTGACATTTACACTGGATTAGTTAAACAGCTTACAGATGGGGATTTCGATGTATTATCAGCCAAGTATAGCTGGTCAGGCAAATATATTGCCTACGCGGTGAAGCCTGATGACCTTAAACCCAGAAAGAATTTCATACATGTAATAGACGTGAGGAAAGGGAAGTCTAGAAGGATTATGAGTAAGGGTATGATGGTAGGGCCTATGGTTTGGAGTAAAGATGAAGCATATATTTTCTTTAGGGGAAATGATTACGTTAGGGGATATGCAACTCATGAAGGTATATGGAGATTAAATTTAACTAATGGGGAAGTTGAGAATTTAACCAGTAGGACTGGATATGAAACTGCCATGAGAGTCTATTATGATGTACGTGGACCCTATAGTTCTCCTCAGCCACCTGTAATTGATGGAGGATACCTTTACTTCATACTGGAGAAGCATGGAAGGGAGAACATTTATAGGATGAACCTTAAAAATGAGGAGATAGAGGCAGTTCTTTGCGGAGATTTCATTATAGATAACTTTCAGGTTAAAGATGGAAAAATTGTATATGCGAAGATCGATGAGAAAACACCGGCTGAAATTTATGTTTTGGAGAAAGGTTATGAAAGGAAGCTTACATCATTTAATGAAGATTTCCTAAATGAAGTTAAAATTCAAAGTCATGAAAGATTTGAGTTTAAAGCATCAGATGGAGCTGTAGTTGAAGGGTGGATTATGAAACCAGCTGAATTTAGAGAGGGAGAGAAGTATCCGGCTATAATATTTATTCATGGCGGTCCAAAAAGCGTGTATGGATATGCATTCATGTTTGAGCATCAGATACATGCTGCTAAAGGCTATGTGGTCATTTATGGAAATATTAGGGGAAGTGGAAGTTATAGTGAAGATTTCGCAGATATAAGAGGCCATTATGGTGAGAGAGACTATAAAGATGTATTGGAAATGGTGGATTATATTGTTAAAAATTACAGTTTTATAGATGAAACAAGACTTGGCGTGACAGGATTAAGCTATGGAGGATTTATGACGAACTGGATAGTCACACATACGGATAAATTTAAGGCAGCTGTCTCATTGAATGGTATATCTAGCTGGTTGGCGGAGTTCGGAACCACAGATATAGGGTTTCATTTTGTTCCAGATCAGATTGGTGGGGATTGGTGGACGAACAGGGAAAAATGGATAGAGAAATCACCTATAACTTATGCTTCAAATGTTAAGACACCTATTCTGATAATACATAGCATGGAAGATTACAGATGTTATTTGGATCAAGCATTGCTTTTCTATACAGCTTTAAAGTATCTTGGAAAGGAAGTGAAACTTCTCCTTTTCACGAGGGGGGCTCATGCATTTAGTAGGCATGGAAAGCCGAGTCATAGGATAAAAAGGTTGAAATACACTTTAGAATGGTTTGATAAACATTTGAAATAGCATTAAAATATAAATTTATTTAGATCTTACAATTTTACGTTTAACATGTTGATTATACAATAGGAAAATGAAAAATATTGCCAGAAGTAAGATGACGATATAGTCAAAAAATTTTAAATAATCTGCTAATAGAGACCAGTTCTCATTTAATTTGAAACCTATGAAAATTAGGGTGAAATTCCATGGGATAGATCCAAGTATAGTTAATATGGTGAATTTGAAAGGATTCATATTGAAGATTCCAGCTGGCAGTGAAATCAGAGTTCTAATTATGGGAAGCATTCTTCCAATTAAAACGGCTATTTCCCCATATCTTCTAAATAATTCTTCTCCTTTAGAGAATTCTTTAATATTTATGAAGAAGTATTTGCCATATTTTAAAATGAAACTTCGGCCACCATACAATCCAGCTAAATATGAAAGCCAAGAACCTATTAAATTAGCAACTGTAACTATAAAGGTTGCATATAAAATTGAAGCTATATCTGAACATAAAGTGAAGCCTGTAAGGGGCATGACGATCTCGCTTGGAACAGGTAGACATGCACTTTCCAGGATCATCGATACGAAAACTCCGCTCCAAGAATATTTTTTAACGAGTTGAATGAGAAAATTGAAGAACAATTCAGTTAGGTTCATGGCTAAAGTAGACTGGTTTCATATTCAATTAAGCTTTTTGCTGAATGATAAATTCTAAGAAGCTTCATAATTCATTTTAAAGCTTTTATACATACGAAACCCTTATTTGAAATATCTCTACTCGGTTTCTCAAATTTAGCTTTCTCGCCTGGATTAAAGCTTAAAACGCCTATACAGTCAACAATTTTGAATCCACTTTTGGATAAATATAGTTTCAACTCATCAGTATGGAGGAAATGTGCATGAGAGTAGAATGGGTTTCCCTCTCTTCCAAGCTTTTTATAATATTTTCCCCAATTGCTATTTTCCGGTATTATACATGCCACGATCTCTCCACCATTGTAGAGAACTCGATAAGCCTCGTTTAGAACGGAGATTACATCGTCAACGAAGCATAATGTAACGATGAAAACAATACATCCAAATGAATTTGAACGGAATGGAAGATTTTCCCCTACACCTCTAACAACGCAGATTCCACGTCGTTTAGCTTGAATTAACATGTTTATGCTTGGATCTAAACCGAAATCAAAACCAAGTTTTTGGGCGAAGAATCCTGTGCCCACACCCACCTCTAATATGGGTTTTGATTTGATTAGAGATTTTAATGCTGAATATTCCAACTGAAATATTGTAGAATGCTTATAATACCAAGCATCATATTTCTTCCAAAGCTTATCAAAAATTTTATGCGTGGACATCATAATCACCAATATAACGTTAAAATCATTATAATAAAGATTAGCAACCGTAAAATTTAAGATAATTTTAATATGTGTATATTGGTTAACTATTTATCCGATGATCTTCCATATTTTCGGCGACAAGGAGATAGAGAATTGGCCTAGAGAAGAATTTGATGGTAGAAAATATTACATTGTCACACCTGAAACTATTAAGCGTTTTGAAGGAAAAGATGTAAAGTTTGAGGGCTATGTGGAGGGGAAGCCGTTAATAAGCTTTTATAGTACGGGTTGGCCTTGGTCTTTTGAAAGATATGTGGAAGAAGATCATGGCCATAGATGCACATTTAGAGTTTCAGGAATCCAAGTAATATTTGCAGGGGTAGCGATAGTAGCTGACAGGGAGAAGGTTACTATTTATGGTAGATATAAGGATGGAATTATCAATGCTCACATAATTATCAGTGAAAAAGCCATATTTAAAATGCTTTGATAATTAATTTTCCTTTTTAACTTGCCTCTCTTTAATCCATTTCAAAACTTCATTTTTAAGGAATTCTATAAATTTTTCATCTTCCTCCAGCTTTAAGAATTCATCCTTTTCCACTCCTCTAGGCATTGGAATCTTAACTGTTATGTAAGGATTTATTGACCTCTCTATTTTAGACTGTATCTCAGCATATTTCTTAGAGGCTTTCTCACTCATATTATCACCGAAAGAAAAGTTACGTAAACACTTGCTAATAAAAGTTGCATCACTACTTGGGGGATGCAGAGATTAAACCACTCTCTCCATGTAATATTTCTCCCCTCCCGCTTCAATATTCCTAGAGCTATGATGTTAGATGGGGAACCGATAGGTGTGAGATTTCCGCCAAGATTAGCTCCAAAAACTATGCCCCAACCTAAAGCTTTAAGAGAGATATTTAACATTTTTGAAATCTGTTTCATTACCGGAATCAAAGTTAAAGTTATTGGAATATTGTCGACTACAGAAGACGCTAAGCCACATATCCATATATTTAAAATTGGTACCATTTTAGGTTGGAAACTTAAAAATCCTATGATATTCTGGGCAAAAATGTTTAAGACCCCGCTTCTCTCTAATCCTCCAACAATTATGTAGAATGATGTGAGAAAGAAGACGGATCCCCAATCAATATTTGAGAATATTGATTCAGGATCCTGCCCACCTAAAATGAGCATTAATATGGCACCGCTAAAAGCTATGAGTCCTAGCGGTATTTTAATTAGATCTTGCAATATCAGAAGAATTATGACAAAAATAAATATTGTTAAAGCTCTATAGAAGAGTTCTTTATTCTCCACAACAGACCATGGATCGACATCGATTTTTCTTTGCATAGTGGAAAACTTCTTTAAACGCCTATATATTAATAGAATAGAGATTATTGAAAGAATTAATGCTAGTGGAAGTGAAAAAAGGGCAAATTCAAGAAACTCTATTCCTATCTGTGCTGCCACTATTAAATTCGGAATTGAACTTATCATAAGCATTAATCCGCCTATATTCGTTACCATTGCCTCATATATTATAGTTTCAGTTGGATCTGCCTCGAATTTTTTAGCTAACGATACAGTTAAAGCACCTATAATAATCATTGTTGTTATATTGGATAGAAGTGCACTGAAAAGAATGGTTAAAGATATTAGAGCAATTGAGACCCTGTGGAAGCCTCCTCCAACAGTTTTGGCTAAACTTAAACCGATAAACTCGAAGAAACCTGATCTCGCTATGGCTTCAGCCAATATCATTACACCTACAACTAGGAGAACTGCGTTTACATCTATAAAGCTGACCAGTTCTTTCCATAAATTTTCAAATGTAAAAAGATTATATTCTAATCCGAATACTATTGTGAGAAGAGCTCCTAAAAGGGCTGCAACACTTCTATGATAACGACCAGTAATGAGCAATATCAGTATAAGTGTAAATATTAGGGAGAAAGTGGAGCTTACATTCATAGCTATACTCCCTCCCCAATACTTGTATTCTTTTTAGTTTTTCTAAAGGTTTCTTCAATCAGCCTGTCAATCGGCCTTTTCAAAATATAATAGAGTTCGTTTGCCATGTGATATATGATAAAGAAGATTAAAGCTAATATAGCTAAATTAATCACTTTTATTATTGATTCACCAATATACGGTATAGCTAAAACTATAGGAGTTAAAAATTCCTGTATTAGGATTGATGCAATTATAACGGCAATATCGTAAGTTATTATTTTTGCTTTACCATGCTCCCCCTCGCCAAGCTTCATCGATATAAATTTATTTGCCAAATCTAGGAAGAACCGTAAATCTATAAGTATGAAATATCCAAAATATATGGTGAATATAAGTGATAATGCAGCTGCAATTTTCTCACCAGAGATCTTGAAATCATAAATCTCAAAATTTATAATTGAGAAGAATTCTGGTTGAACAGTTCTTATGCAGAGTAAGACAAAGTAAAGTAGAAGGATGTTTTTAAGCAGTCTGAAGATCCTTTTTCTAACGTCACCTATCCCACCGGACATGCCGATTCTTGAAACCATATATAGTAGACATTTAAATTCTTTACGGGTATATGAAATATGAAATTTTCCAAAGTGAACAGTTTAAATTTAAAGTTTAATTCGATTATTCAGTACCTCTATTGAGTGTTCAAGTTTGATGCCATTAGATAGGCAAGCTGAGATGATGGAAAAGGAGATGGGTGAAGAAATGTTTAACGGTATTCAATAATTTATTTCCATCCATACAGTTTGAAATATCCCTCCGATCCTTCACCAAGAAGTTACTGACGTTTTTCTTCTTCTACTTTTCAGGAAACACTTTTCAGACGTTGAATCCACCACTATGACAAAAATTAGACCATGTTTAGTTAGCTGTTATATTACTTGTTATTTTCTTATGAAAGTAAAAGAAAATATTATCTATTTTAAATAATTTAGAAGAATCATGAATAAGCATTCTTTAGAATGATTCATGGAACAGACCTTTGATTCTATTTACTTTTTATACTGAAGTTTATAAATTGAGAAGAATATTAGCCCGAATATTATGAAGACTATTAGTATCATTGTAATACCATATGCTGAGGAATATGGGTTAAATCCTCTCTCCACCAATTTAAACTTGACACGTATATCATCTATGTTTTTGCCTGAAAGATTAGCGGTGATTTCATAACCTGTCACAACATTGCCTTCTTTTATTCTATTTATATTATAATTGGCCTTCGAAAAATAAACTTCTGAGAAAACGTAGTCAAGGTTTCCAGGTCTCTCAAAAAGCATTGTAATCATTGAATTTGTGGATTTGGACTTTGAAACTAAACTCCCCGTCACATTTAACATATTAAATAGATCTAGAATGTATGTTGCCCCTGCTTTAAAGGTGTAGTATTTTTTATAGAACCAAGTTACATATAAGTCGTGATACCATTTTCCATCATCATATACTTCTGCTATTTCTATATTATATGCTTTGTTCAAGCGTTGTCTATCTATGAATGCTATAAATCCTTTCTTTGGCTTTATTTTCAATATGAAATCTATTATTTTATCGAAATTAACGTTCACCAATTTATAGTTTAACATGACAAAGCTTATCCTCTCACCTGTTGGACTCATCCAATTGACGACCGTTCTATTTAGATACTTGCTTTCAGCGTCGAAGTATTGTTGAGCAATCTTATTGGCTATCGCGTCACCTATACTCTCAGCTTCATCTAAACTCAATGTTAAAGTATCAATCTTCAATTTCAACAGGTATTGTGTATATGGCCAGGCATCAATCCACAAACCACTAATATAATTTACACCAGCAACACCCAACCCAAACAAATCTATGGAAGCTTCATCAAGCAAAGAATAAGCATTAACATAAACATCACCATTAGATCGAATTGAAACAGTAAAATATTCATCTGGCCAAGCCAACCTACAGTAAGCGATAAAATTTATCGAAAAAAGGAAATCAACAAACATGAGTATTAGAAAGATTATTTTTATTTTCATCAGAAAAATTTTATTCAAATATATATATATATATATCTTTCTATAACTTGAAAAGATCAAATATGAAGAAAATATTCATATTAAGTATATAATTTTAATTATGTTAACAATAATATCATTTTCAACAATGATGCAGATAGTTAATCTACCTATTGCAACAGCATCGAGCCAAGTAGAACCTGAAGGTGAATATGACATACATGGTATGTTATGCAATGCTAACAAGCTAAAAAAGGATGGTTAAATTTTGACTTTGGACCTTCTCCAATTATATTTGGAGAATAAAATGTTAGAGGAAATAAAAACTCTACCAAAAATTAAAGGAGAAGATAATGGGTGATGAGAGTCTATTCCGATTAGCCAAAAGAATATACCGTAAAACTCGAAGCCGTAAAAGTGTTGAAACATATGTTAAAGCCGTTCTACTCTTCACTAAATTTTTAAACGTGGAGAAACCAATGATGATTTTAAAAAGTGAAATTGATTGGGAAAGTGTTTTAAATGATTGAATTGATGAAATGGTGGCTAATGGATTGTCAAACAACACTATAAACACATATTTTACAGGGGTGAAGAAATGGTTGGAAGTGAATTTAAGTAAGAATGAATGGCTTGATATTGATTGGCGGAGAATTGAACTTCCCGCCACTTGGAAAATGGAGCAGGATAAAATACCATTAAAAGAACATTTACGAATATTACTTGACCATGCAGATGAAAAGGGAAAAATGCTGATAACATTAGGTGTTTCAAGTGGATTGAGAATAGGAACAATCACACAGCTTAAACTCAAAAATCTCAAAGTAATTGTTGATGGAAAAATACAATCCATAACAAACTATCTTGATAAGCAATTGCCTGAAAATGCTCTAGGCATAATTATAGTTACACCTGAAATCACAAAGGAGAGAACACGTAAATATTTAACATTCTGCACACCTGAATGTTTAAAATATATTTTAACCTATCTTCATAAACGATTGAAAAATGGTGAACTAGCTAAATACCTATTTCCCGCCAGACTTAAACCAATCACTCATTGGTTTTAATAAAAACAAAAAATCCGTTCATAACAGCGTTAGCATTCATAGCAAACGAATTCTTCGTATTCTCAACAATTGCAATGAAAGTTGCAATAATGGATAATGTTGATATGGGGATTAGGAGTACAATTAGTGGAGCCTTTTCATCACTAATATCAATTTTAGGAGTAATGGGAGTAATATTTGGATCAATTTTATACAGCATACAGCCCGAACTACCATTCATTGTAACTGGTATAACTTGGATGATGATGTCACTAATTATTTACGTAAAGTTCATCTCTTAACAAGCAAAAGCTGAATATAAACCTAAAATCGCTAAAATCAAAATATCTAAAGGAAATTATGAAATTAAAATTAATGATTATCTTCTGGTTCTAAGACAAAAAATGAAATAGTAAGTGAAAAGGAGCTTCTAGAAGAAATTTACGGATTCTGCAAAATCCTCAAAGCACCTTCTAATGAACTTACTTGTCGGCAGATATTGGCATGAATGGCGAAATAGCCTAAACAATTTTGAAGAAACAATTAAAGAGTTAATTGAAAATGAAAAGAAAGCTAAAAATCAACTAAGGTTCGGAATACATGTCATACCAGTTTCATCCATAGCTAAGTAATACTACGTTGAACTCTCCTACAAGTATGGTGAAGAAGAAACTAAAGAAATTCTCATCGGAAGAGAAGCACATGAAAAACTCCTCGAAGGAACAATAAAAGTTAAAAGAGAAATTCTCTGGACAAAAATATCCACTGGCCTATCAGTAATAGTGCGAGAGATACCACTCATAGGAAAGTATAACAATGTCTTCTTGATGGGTATACCTGATGCCGTGTATTTCAAAGATGGAGAAGCTAAACTTCTTCTCGAGTATAAATTTACAAAAAGCCGCCGTCCTTGGCACGATCATCACGTACAGGCCAGAATGTACTGTTTACTGTTATGCTTAATGGGGTTTAAAACACAAAATCTGAAGTATGCGTTGATTCTGGCTCCTCAAACGTATAAAAGACTAGCAGAACTAAAAACGAAAAAGCAAAAAATCTTAACTACAACTACATATGGTAAACGTTTTAGTGACCATAAGTATTTAAAATCTCTCCGAAACGTTTAAACTACTTTATTAATAAATTACTAATAGATGTTTTAGGGTGTGTAAAATGGGTAGCGAGGAGCACTTCTATCAAATACGTAGATTTGGAATTGAACTAAAACTCAAAGCTAATGATATAAAGATAAAAGAGAATTGGAGTGAAGTCATATCAAGAATATATGCTATAGCTCAAAAATATAAATGGTTAGATTTTACAGTTGGCAAAGTACCGGTCTTCTTTGCTATTAGCGAAATTTTTCCTTTTTACAAGCTACCTGAAATTACATTGATTGGTGAAGAAATCAAAGAAGTAAACACACTTAGAATAGAAGAGAATCAAGTAAGAACGCTTTTAGTTGAAGGGGTAGGAATAAAGGCATTAGATAAGGAAATCGGTGTACAATTGGTATCAAGGGCTTCTAGAATGTCTATAATGAAACTTGAAGAACTTTATCAGTATCTTGAAACGATTAAAACAACCACTTCTCAAATCTTATCAGTAATGTACGATGTTCTAAATACAATATTACAAGTAAACTGTAAAGTTATTGTTGACACATATATTAACAAGAAATTTCTTCAGCTTAGACTACCAAAAATTGAAGTTATAGAAGCAGACTTTATCCCAAATAAAGAAGTTACTAACGTATATGTTATTGGTATCATGTGGAAAGATTCAGGCAATAATTATTTATATTTAAACCAAGAAAATGGTCGTATAACAATCCGATCGCAAATGGAAGCTTCAGGTGATCCAAATGAAATTATTAGCATCAATGAAGCAAAAATTACTGAACTAATAAATGTATTGAGAAAGAATGTCATAGTAGGGTGAGTTATTATGCTTTCATTTGAAGTTGAAGAATTAACAAGATTGATAAGAGATCATTTTCCTGAATATATTAATATAATACCATTTCTTATCAACAACCCTCAAATAGCCCATAAATTATTATTAAGAACTTCACGTAAAATCCCTAAAGCAGAAAAAAACATTTTGAATGAAATTGCTTTACTTCGTAACGAATTAAACTTACTAAAGGAAAAAGTGGAAGAGCTAGAAGGAAAATATAAAAACATTATAATGGAAGAGATAGCATTTTTCAAGAGAATATCAAAGGATGAAGCAAAAAACCTTATTAAAGAATATATTCATCAACATCCTGGCTGTTTAACTAGTGAAATTATTGAAAAACTTGAATTAGATCCAGAGCTAGTTAATGAAGTATTAATTGAGCTTGAAAGGGAAGGGGAAATTGAAGCCCGAAACCCTGAGTAACATTATACATTTTAACAAAGCAACTGTTTATGCAAGAAAAATTATATTAGAAAAGTATTTGGTAAAACTTACGAGCGGCCATAGGGGTATGGTCGCAAAAGCGCGAAATGGTTATATTGTAATTGAGAAAAGATGGTATCCCAAAAGAGAGTGATCTAATTTATTTCGAAATTTATAATTTTTGATTTTTAAGTAATTTTTCTTACTTTCTTCAGAATTCCCTTAAGAAAAATAAAAATTTCTTTACGAACTTTTATAGGAGTTTTTTGAGGTTCTCTTTTTAGATGAAGAGTCGAACGTATCTTTTGCAAATTAATCACTTATCTTTAGGTATAAGTATAGTCCCATGAGCCATACATTAAAGATAAAACCTATTGTCACAGAAATGAGAACCCACACAGGTTGAATCATTTTTAAAGCACTAAAGTATATTAAGATAATGGATATAACAAGAGAAATAAAACTAGGTATGATGCCAAATTTCATTTGGATTTTATAAACTGATCTTTCTAGGAAGTCTTTGGGCTCCTTACCGATTATGAGTATCCAGAAACCAAATACTATGCTTAAAGCAGTTAAAATGCTGTTAAATATTCCACGTTTATTTCTCTTGGAAAACAGTAAAAACCTGTAGATAGTATAATCATTATCATTAATGGAAAAGAAAAACAACTAAAAAATCCTTCATACATCCTCCCTCAAAATCTAATAATATGGTATATGTGACATTCTAAAAGTTAATGACTTAAAAATAAGTTACGCTTCTCCACGTTTTCCAAGCATTCTTTGATTGCTTTCTCAATTTGAAAAAATAACCATCCAAAAATGAATTATTAGATTATATTGATGATACAGAGAAGTACAATCACTCTCCATCATGTTACATTATAGTGGATTTCTATATGATATTCCCTACACCTGATGAGGGAGTATGGCAGG
>QMRB01000016.1 GCA_003649185.1 Thermoproteota archaeon
AAAGTCTATGATGCAACATTGAACTTGAAGACTCCGAGGGGAACCGTACTTAAAGCTGCTGACATTGCTGTAACCTATCCGGATGGCGAGTCCTATACTGGCACAACCGATGCCGACGGCAATATACTGTTTACACAGATACCGATAGGTAATTTAACCATAAATAATGTCACATGGATGGATACTTCGATAAATGTTGCACCGACAACTGTTCATGTAGATAAGTCTGGCACATATTATCTGGTGGCACAGAACGTCCATCTATTAACTGTAAAGATTTATGGTACGAGAGGACAGGGTCTAGGTCCCTCAACAGTTTCCATTGCACCTGTTAACGTTGATGTTGAGACTGATGAGTCAGGTGTTGCAGTGGTTGAGTTGCCAGCTGGCTCCTACACTGTTCATGTGAACTATAAGGGTATTGAGGATGAGAAGTCTGTTTCATTAACTGCTGATACTGCTGCAGAGTTCAAGCTTGATGTGTTTGCAACGATCTTTGGAAGACCGTTTAGAACTGCCGAGTTCTTCGGCGAATTGGTGTTGCTTCCAATAGTGATTGCAATCATCATATACCTAGTGGCATACGAGTACTATGCTTGGAGAAGGAGAAGGATGGCGGTTGTTCCTCCACCACCTCCAAGCTGAATTTCCCCTATTTTTTACCTTTTAATAGAATTAGTTTTATCAGTTTGAAGTTATTCTATTATTTTGGTGTTTGATCATTGTCTTCTAAACATTTAAACTATGGGGTTTGGTATAGAAGAGTCTTCATTATTTTAGCATTAATCTTCGGCGTTTTCGGCGTTTATCTCATTTATCTATCCAATTTTGAGAAGACCATTCAACTTTTCAACGGCATTTTTTCATTCAATATTTACTATAGCGGTCTTGCTTTTCTCATTCTCTCCCTTCTAAGCTTCCTAGTTCCAGTTATATTTCCTCCTAAACGTTTCGTGGCAAGTTATAGTTTTAATATTGTATGTCCATTTTGCGGGGTGAAGATGCTTTTTGTGGATGGAGTTTTCAAATGTCCTGTATGCAAATATGTTGTTGAAGACACCCCTGTACTTATATCTTTAAAGGATTTGACGAGCATTGTTGACTTGGCGATTGTTAGCTGTAAGAATGTTTGTAATCTTGTTTCACGTAACGGTGAATGTGAAGCTTTGAGGAGATATTCAGTTCTGGTAAATGCTTCTCTTCCTCTTAATTGTCCTTTCATCGAGAAGGTTGATGAGAAGAAAAAAGTTAAAGTTTAAGTTTTACCCTTCTTCTCCTCCAGCAATCTATTTATAGCTTCCACAAGTACTGTTCCCTGTTCTTTCGTCAGCTCCGGAACCTTCACAGTCTTTATACCTTCAGGTGTTCTCTCCTCGACAATCACTTCTCCCTCAGGTGACAGGTAGGCTCTCTCAATATTCTCAACATAAATGTCTCGTGGAAATAGGTGTTTAACTGCCCAGCCCAATATTTTTTGGAGACTTTTATGCTCCTCTACCATATATTCTAAGAATGCTTTAGGTCCTTCCTTTAGATCTATTTCTAGTTTTTCATCGGTTAACACTATAGCATATTGATTTGTTTCGAAGGCTACTCTAGCTTTCAAATTATTTAACCTCCTGATTAGCATGAATATATTTCTTTTTTGAGGATATAAGTTTAATTGAGTAACTTTATTCCACTACTCTTTTCTTGAAAGATATTTTCCTCTCTCCACAAGGGCTTTCATAGCCTTTACAGCTCTCTCAACTTCAGGATATGATGGTATTCCTCTCTCCTGGAATTCGAGCAGTACTTTCTGTGTGGGTGTTCCACCTGTGGCTGCAACTAATATTGGTTTCTCAGTTTTTACATAGATCTCTTCAACTGCATCCACCACTTTATCATTCATTCCGGGAGGATGGATTAGAGCTATAACCACTATTCCATCAACATTTTCATCTTCAGCTACTATCTCTAATGATTGCCTATACATTTCTGGTGTTGCGCTTCCAGTTAGATCCACTGGGTTGTGGGTTATGGCGAATGGTGGTAAAATTTTCCTCAACTCTTCTTCAGTTTTTCTTTTAAATTTCGCCAATTTCAATCCTACACCTCTCCTCTCATCTGTCAGTTTATCTGTAGCCATTACTCCTGCTCCGCCTCCATCAGTAACTATCGCTATTCTCTCTCCCCAAGCAACTCTTCCAGTTGCTAATGCCCTTGCATAATCAAATAGTTCATGTGTATCGTATGCTCTTATTATTCCAGCTTTTTTAAATGCAGCTTCTATTATTTCTTCTCTTCCAGCTAAAGATCCAGTATGTGATGATACTGCCCTTGCCCCTGCCCTTGTTCTTCCAGCTTTTATTGCAACTATGGGTTTTTTTTCTGATACTTTCATAGCCATCTCCATAAATCTTCTACCATTACTTATCTCCTCCAAGTACATTGTGATAACCTTGGTTTTTTCATCTTCCATTAAATATTCCATAAGGTCGATTTCATCAACATCCGCCTTATTTCCATAACTTACAAAAACACTTAAACCTATATCTTCCATTGTAAGCCAGTCTAGAAATGCTACTCCAAGCGCTCCGCTTTGCGATATGAATGCAATGCCGCCTTTTTTAGGTCTCAACGCTTTTTCTCTTGGAAGAAATAATGTATCTATCTTTGTGTATGGATCATACACGCCTATACAGTTCGGCCCCATCAGTCTCATCCCATGTTTTCTAGCTATCTTCTTTACTTCTTCTTCAAGTTTTACACCCTCTCCTCCTATCTCTTTGAATCCTCCTGAAATTACAATTACACTTTTAACCCCCTTCTCACCGCATTCTTCTAAGACTTTTGGAACTATTGAGGCTGGAACTGCAATTAAAGCTAGATCAATTCTTCCAGGTACTTTTAGAATCGATGGATAAGCTTTTAACTCCATAATTTTTTCAGCTTTAGGATTTATCGGGTAAACATCCCCTTCAAATCCTGCCTCAACAATGGATCTTAAAAGTTGATATCCTATTTTATTCGGCTTTCTCGATGCACCTATAACTGCTATGCTGCTGGGCTTGAAGAAATTTTCCATATGTTTGCTTGCCATCCTCTTTCACCTTCCCTATTAAACTTACTCTGAAATTAGTATATTTTCCTATATATGATTATGTTAGACCGTTAGAGATAAAATGGAATTCAACTTATTTTGATTGGTGTTTGAATGCCTAAGCTAAGTAGATCTAAGAGAAAGGCGTTAAAGCATGTTTCCACGTTGGCAAGATACTGCTACTTTGAAAATTATAGTGCAGCTGAAAAGCTTCTCCAAGAAGTTGAGGAGGATATTAAGGGTAAAAATCTATGGGGTTCAGGATGCTACTTGGCTGTTCAGGGAATGATCACCGCTGGAAGAGAAGGTAACCCTGTAACTTTCTTTTGGAAGTGTAAGGATTCCTCCTCAAAGGAACTCGCATCCATTAGAAAATACATTATAGAAGATCTTTCAAGGGATAATGTCGATGAGTTTGAGGAGGGTTTCCTCTATGGATGGTTAACTATAATCGATTCCTTCATAGATATCCATAAATCTCTGAGTAGACGATAGATTCATGGATTTTGGAAAGCGTAGACTATTGACCATGTTATTATCCAGCCTGCAAGAAAGGGAGCTAAACCGTTAAAGTAAATTTCCTCCGGCCCCCTAAAATCTTCAACTTTAAGTTTTAAGAGATGTTTTATGGCTGGAAGTGTAAGCCCATAGAGGAAGATTCCAACGGACAGTCCAAGTATACCTGTTAACTTTAATCCTATACATATAATAGCTGCCAATAACCCGAATATTCCTCTTAAAATATAGACTTTCATGTTCGGCGTCAATTTAAACCCCCTTTCACAATAACTCTCTGTTTACATGAGTTTCAATGGAAGTTATATATAATTTTGGGTTGATTCTAAATAGCATTATGTACATTAGAATTATGGGTGACATTTATGAATTTAAAGTTTAAATCTTCTCTGAACGTTTTGGATTTAATGTGCATTTTGAAAGAGATTTCAAAGTTCATTGGAAATTCATATCTAAACAATGTTTATCAACTTTCAAATTCCTTCTTCATATTTCGATTTAGGGGAGATTTGAGAGGAGACTTGGTTTTCGAAGCTGGGAAAAGATTAAATCTAACTGGCTATGATTTTGAAAAGCCTAAGCAGCCTCCCAGCTTCTGCACTTTTTTGAGACGAATGCTTAATAGACGGAGACTTCTAAAGGTTAGTCAACATGATTTTGACAGGATTGCAATCTTCACTTTCAACTCCAACTTTTCATTAATCTTCGAATTTTTAGGTGAAGGTAATCTCCTTCTCCTCGACCCGTCCAATATTATTCTAAGAGTTCTCCATCCTAAGAAGATGAGGGATAGAATTTTAACGGTAAATGAAATCTATAAGCCTCCGCCTCTAAGAGGTTTTAATCCTTTGGAAACCACAGTCGAGAAGCTTCAACCCTCATTCTTAAGCTTCGACGGTAAACTTGTTTCAGCTATGAGTAGATTTCTAAACCTTTCGGGAGAGCTTTCCATGGAGATTTGCACCAGATGTGGTTTAAATATTTCTTCTAAGGCTTCCACTCTAAGAAGGGAGGATTTAGAAGCGATTCTACTGGAGCTTAAAGCTCTATTTAAATCTGTTGGGGAAGGCTGCTTAAATCCGCAGATAATACTTAAAGATGAAAGACCGATCAGCGTCATCCCCTTCGACTTCACCATCTATAATGGCTATGATGCCATATATTTTGATGATTACAATTCAGCGGTGGATGAATATTTTATGAGGCTTCACCGATACGAAGCTATCCATATAAGGGAGAAGGTGAGAAGTGAAGTTTTAGGCCGATTTAAAGCAGTTCTTGAAGATCAACTGTCGAGAATTAAAAGATTCAAGGATGAAGCTAAACGTTATCGTATTTGGGGTAATCTCATCATGAACAATCTCTACAATCTTCAAAGAATATTCCAAACAGTCTCTTCAATTGTCAATTCAGGGGTTGATTGGAAACTTTTCTTTGAGCGGTTAAAAAATGATCTTCCAAACAATCTCAAAAAAATAATTTACAGTTTCAATGTTAAAGATAAAATTTTACATGTTAAATTGAATGGTGAGGTGATTCCTCTCCGAATAAACATTTCTCCCGCAATGAATGCTTCAAGATATTTTAATATGGCTAAAGAATTGGAGGGTAAAGCTGAAAGGGCAAGGGTTGCAATGGATAATGTAAAATCCAAAATAGAAGTTGAAGTTGAACATGCTCTCCGCAAAGTAATGGTCAAACCTTTAAATGTGAAGAGTGTTGCTAGGAGGAAGAGAAGATGGTATGAGAATTACCTTTGGTTTATTTCTTCAGAGAATTTTCTGGTGGTTGCTGGTAGAGATGCTTCGCAGAATGAAGCTTTAGTGAGAAAGTGGATGAATAGTGATGATATCTTCGTTCATGCGGATATTCATGGCGGACCTGCCACTATAATTCTCTGTAAAGGGCGGAAACCTTCAGAGGAAACTATCTTCGAAGCAGCTCAAATGGCGGTCTCCTTCTCAAAGGCTTGGCCTCTACGATTCGAATCTGCATCGGCATACTGGGTTTTTGGAAGTCAAGTTTCGAAGAAGCCTCCGTCAGGAGAATATTTGAGTAGAGGTGCCTTCATGATATATGGTAAGAGAAATTATGTGAAAAATATACCTCTCAGAGTGGCTGTCGGCATCGCATTCACTGAAGATGTTCCACACCTAATTTCAGGTCCACCTTCAGCTATCTCTAAACATGCAGAATTGCATAGTGTTCTTGCCCCTGGATCCTTAAGTCTAGAATTAATCTTCAAAAAGTTAAAGTTGAATTTTCTTTCTAAAAGTGACGAGAAGCTTAAACCTTTCTTGAAAAAGTTGAATGTAGATGATTTTAGAAGGCTTCTTCCAAAAGGTGGATTTAGAATAGAGTCTAAAATGTAGAAGTTCAAGTGTGGGATGGCGGGTTAACTTAAATATACAATATTCAGCATATATTTTAATGTATACGGTGAGTTCAGTGTCAACTCCAAGGATTGAATCGATTTCGGTGAAGGATGTTATGTCTAAGCATCCTATAACGGTTGAGGAGACGGAGACTGTAAATGTGGCAGCTCGGAAAATGAAAAAATATAATATAGGAAGCATTATAATAGTTAACTCAGCCAATAATCCCATAGGCATAGTTACTGAGCGAGATCTCGTCATAAATATTTTAGCGGAGAATAAGGATCCGAAAAGTATTAGAGTTTCATCTATAATGTCTAAACCGTTAATATCTGTCACGAAGGATGCAAGCCTCGTGGATGCTGCTAGATTAATGTCTAAAAAGAGGATTAGACGATTGGCTGTTATGGATAAGGGTTCCCTTGTAGGTATAGTTACAGCCAGAGATATTCTTAAAGTGGCTCCAGAGATCATCGACATCCTGGTTGAAACAATTAAAATTTCGTTTTCAGATAGCAATTATCCTTCACATATCAAGGTATCATTGGCCGGCTACTGTGATGAATGCGGCGAATGGTCTGATTCTCTAATGGAGTTTAACGGTAAGTTTCTCTGTCCAAGTTGCCGTGAATTACATGGAATTTGAGGTGTTAATCATGCCTCTACGTGTATCCGATTATATGACCCCGGAAGTTGTAGTAGTCTCACCTAAAGATACCTTGGCTAGAGCAAGAAATCTCATGCTTCATCATAATATAAGTAGATTAGTGGTAGTTGACAAGTCGAATTATCCCGTTGGAATGCTCACTGAATCCGATATGGCTATGGTGATTTGGAGGGAGAGTGGTAAGAGTTCTTCTAGGCCGATAGATCTTATACTTGTAGAGGAGGTTATGTCCTCTCCAGTTAAAGTTATAGGTCCCAGAACTTTTCTTAAAAATGCTGCTCAAGTTATGGTTAAAAATGGTTTCAGCAGTCTCCCAGTTATACGTGGCGGAGAACTTATAGGAATAATAACTAAGACTGATATTACAAGAGCCTATGCCGAAAATTATACTGGCCTATTGAAGGTTAAAGATATTATGTCTTCCCCTGTAATAACGGTTAATCCGATGCATAGTATCTATAGAGTAGGTAAACTCATGAATGAATATAACATTAGCAGAATAGTTGTAGTTGAAGGCTTAAAACCTGTAGGCGTAGTTACTGAGACGGATCTAACTTATCTTACGATTAACAGGAAGCCTAGAAAAATAATATATGGGGATGCCTTTTCAAATCGTACTGCTAGAAGAAGCTACAAGTTTTTGAGAGCTCCAATAGTAGCAGATGTTATGTCTCCTAATCCCATAACAATCGGCTTGGAAGAGGATTCTTCAAAGGCTGCTTCAATTATGATCGAGAATGGGATAAGCGGCCTCCCCGTGACTACTCCAGAAAATATTCTTAAAGGAATTATTACTAAAACGGATATTGTCAGGGCAATTTCCACTTTGAAGGCTAGGTGATTCCGTTGAATGTGAAATGTCTAATTAGAACTCCTCCACCAGTAGTTGATAAGGATCAATCTCTCTCACTTGTTCTTGATATGATGGAGAAGCATGGATTGGGCTCTATAGGGGTTGTCGACGATGGAAAACCTGTAGGAATAGTTTCTCTAAAAAACGTTTTAAATCGAATCTGGAGTGAAAGGGTCAGATCAGTTTCCCTTAACAATCTATATGTTTCCAGTGCCATGGAATCCACACCTTTAGCTTCATCTTCAATTTCAATTCTGGATGCCTGTAAATTGATGGTTGAAAAAAGGATTTCTGCATTGCCCATATTGGAGGATGATGAACTTCTAGGCATGCTTTTCGAGGAAGATATACCTAGACTTCTATTGGATTGGGATTCTAAAGATTACTCTTTTCTCTTAGACGAGTTAATCTCTGTTAAACCATCTGACAGTTTGCTGCATGCCAGAATGCTTATGCTTAGAAAAGATCTGCAGATTTTACCTGTAACATCGGAAAATTATAAATTTATAGGTGTGATTTCAGATTGGAACATAATTAAAGTTATCCGAATTGTTCAAGAGAAGGTTAGCTATAAATATAAGGATACGCGGATGAGAAATCTATTTGTTTCAGATGCTTTCACCCCTTCACCTCCTACACTTACAGGCAACCCCTCTATAGCTGAAATTTCCCGTACACTTCTCTCCTCCAATTTGAGAGGTATAGTCATACTTGACGAGGAGCGTAAGGTTAAAATGATCATCCAATTAAGAGATATGCCTAGAATACTGATTAGGCGTGGGAAAACTGTTGGGAACTGTTGATCTTTTAATTACAGGCGGAAATATTTTCTGGAAGAATAGATTTGTGGAAGCTTCAATAGCGATTGATAAAGGTAAGATCGTTGCCATTGGAAAAGAACCCAACCTTCCAAAGGCTGAAAAAACTTTAAACTTTAAAGATAAAATTATCCTTCCAGGATTAATAGATGTTCATGTACATCTTAGAGATCAGAACTTATCCTATAAAGAGACCTTTGAGAGTGGAACTATGGCTGCTGCAGCTGGAGGATTAACCACAATATTAGACATGCCCAACAATGATCCTTTAACTATTTCTCCTGAGAGTTTCAATATGCGTGTAAATTCAGCCCGTGGAAGAATCTATGTGAATGTGGGCTTCTACTCCCTTCTACCTGGCGATCCCACCGATTTTAAGAGATTAGTCGAGATGGGTGTTACAGCCTTCAAATTATACTTGAATAAGCCTTATGGCAATTTAGATATTTCCAATGATGAAGATTTGGCAAGTTCTCTCCTCCTCTGCAAGAAGTTTTCAATGCCAATTGCAGTGCATGCCGAAGATTATGCAATCATATCAAAGTTTGAGGAGCAGTTTAAAAGTTTAAATCTCTCCAACTTTAACTACTTTTTACATGCTCATTCCAAAGAGGCTGAGATAAAAGCTCTGCTTAGACTGCTAAAAATACTGAAAAATCTTAATTATAAGGTTCATATTTCACATTTATCCACCGCCGAGGCTGCAAAGATAATAGCTGAAAATAGAGATTACTTTACATGTGAAGTAACTCCCCACCACCTATTTTTAGACTCCACTGTAATTAATCGTTTAAAGGGTTTTGCAATTATGGCTCCTCCTCTCAGATCTAAATCGGATATCACCTATCTCTGGAGATCATTGAGACACAGAATTATCGATATTATTGCAAGCGATCATGCTCCACACTCATTAGCTGAAAAAATCTCCGAAAATGTTTGGAAGGTTAAGCCTGGAATACCGGGTTTGGAGACTATGCTTCCATTAATGTTAGACTCCGTCAATAAAGGTTTACTCTCATTAAATAGACTTGTTGAATTGATGGCTGAGAATCCTGCAAGAATCTTCAGATTACCATTTAAAGGTTTCATCGATATAGGCTTCGACGCCGATCTAACCATTGTAGATCTCCATAGAAAGTGGCTTATCAACCCATCAAAGTTCATGTCTAAAGCGAAATATTCACCTTTCAATGGATTTGAAGTCGCAGGCTATCCTTTCGCAACCATTGTTAAAGGTAGGTTAGTTTTCTTTAATGGTGAAATTTTTGAAAGAGCTGGTGAAATTGTCTTCTCAAAAAGGTTTTCTAGCTGACGGTATGCTTGGAAAACTTGCAAGATGGTTAAGGTTCATGGGGTATGATGTTAAATATCTTCGTGAATGTAGCGACGAAAAATTGTTGAGGCTGGCTAAAGCAGAATCCAGAATTCTCCTAACCAAGGACTCTGCCCTCCATTATTCAGCTTTAAAATTGAATGTGGAATCAGTACTGCTTAATGGAGGATCATTAGACGAGGATTTAGCTATTCTAGCATGTAAATCTCTTATTGACATAAATATAAAGCTTGATCAGACGAGATGTCCAATCTGCAATTCAAAACTTAATCACTGCAGAGCCGAAGATGTAATCGGCAAAGTTCCTGAAAAAGTTTTAAAATCTAGCAGTCATTTTTGGATTTGTCCCAATTGCGGCAAGGTTTACTGGATTGGATCCCACTGGAAATCCATTAAAAAGAGGCTGAAAAATGTGGTGAAACTGGTTGAATCTAAATGTTCAGGGAAATAGTTTATCTCATCTTTCATCTATTTTTAAGTAGGTGTTAGAGATGGGTGAACTGAGCTTAGATGAAGGCAGATTTCTAGTCAAATTGGCGAGAAGAGCTGTGAAGGAATATCTGTTAAGAGGCGTTGAAATAGCTCCTCCTAAAAATGTTTCAGATAAATTAATGGAGGAGAGAGGTGTTTTCGTCACGATTAACAAGCTTATTTATAGGGAGGGAGTAAGACATAAACAGTTGAGGGGATGTATCGGTTTTCCCTATCCAATAATGCCTCTAGTTAAAGCTGTTATAGATTCCGCTATAAGTGCTGCCACAGCTGATCCAAGGTTTAACCCTGTCAGGCTTAATGAATTGAAAGATGTAATTTTCGAGGTAAGTGTTTTAACGGTGCCTAAACTGATAGATTGTTCCTCCCCTAAAGATTATCCATCAAAAATTAGGATAGGCTTAGATGGATTGATAGTGGAGCGGGGAATATTTAGAGGATTGCTGCTTCCCCAAGTGGCTGTGGAATGGAATTGGGATCCTGAAGAGTTTCTAAGTAACTGTTGCATTAAGGCTGGTCTAATGCCCGATGCGTGGCTCGATAAGAATACGAAGGTTTATCGTTTTCAAGCTGAAATCTTCGAGGAACTGGAACCTGAAGGTGAAATTGTTAAGAAGAAGCTTCATTGGAACTGATTCGATTTAATATAAGCTGACACTAGGGAGATGATTTGATTGCCTATAGGTAAAGCCTTCTCCCCCTTTTTTCTCCCTCTATTCTATAAATATTCTTCAATTGGAAGTTCAGCTACCCTAAGATTTTATGGTGCTGGTATAAATATTCTGAGAGGTGTTTCCTGTATAGCTGATGTTAAACCTTCCAATGAAGTTAAACTCGACTTTGTTTTCGGAATGAGACAGTTAAATCTGCCATGGCTTGAAGAAGCTATATCTAATATTCTATCCATCTCGAATTGTAGGGGTGTTAATGGTGTACTTGATTTTTCAGTGGAATCCTACCTTGGCTTCGACATTTCAGTTGGTTCAGCTATTCTGCTTTCAAGCCTTGTGGCAGTTAATTCCGCTCTAAAATTGAATGTTGCTCCTTCAATTATTGCCGATTTATCTCAGCGATTTGAACTTGAATGGAATGTGGGTTCAGGCACTTCTCTATGTCAGCTTTTAGGTGGCGTTGTATTGTTAAGTGAAAGTGGAGAATCTAACACTATTCTCCATAAGGTTTTCGATTTTCCAAGTGATCTTAGAATTGTTGTAGGAGGACCAAAACTCAATTTACTTCCAATTTACACTTCTAGATTGATAGGTAATTTCACATTCAACTTCGACGATCTAAATAGTTTTGACGATCTCATAGAGTTTTCGAGGATTTTTAATCTACATGTAGCTGAAAAATCTAAAGGTGCATTTAAATTTATAAAAGCATTGTTAAATTTGAATCCTCTAGTTGCAGGTTTAGGTTTTCTAGGTAAATCTTTCTATGCTATAACTTTTAGGGATGATGTTAAAAGAATTGTTGACCACTTTTTAGATTACTTTCCCTGTGAAGGCATCTTTGTATCGGAGGTAGATCCCATAGGTGTCCGACTATATATAGATTAAAATTAAATTTAAATTTAACATTTATATTTAAGGGGTGAAATTTATGGATCGGCTTGGCTTGGTTCTAGGATATAGGCGGGGATTGAAAACACAGAACTGCAGATATGTCTATGTGAAATTTTATGATGTAGCCTGCTTTGAAGATGCCTGCAAACTTATAGGGAGAAGGGTGGTCTGCATATTTGGCGATAAAAAGTTTTATGGTGGAGTTATCCGTCCCCACGGCAAAAAAGGCGTTGTCATTGTGAGGTTTAATAAGCCTCTTCCAGGTCAAGCTATAGGTTGCAGCGTAAATATCATTTAATCGTCTCGTAGAAAACTCGTTAAACTGGTCTGTCCAACCTCTATATTCTTCAAATTCTTATAAATCACCTTCTGGGTGAAACCATATATTTTCTCGGTTTTTCTCATAACACTTAGCAATTTATTTCTTTCATGAGTTCTCATGGAAATCAACGCATAAATCCTTGCAATCTTCATTCCGCTTGGCTGTCTAAGTATTCTGCCAAATCTTTGAATCCATTTTCTCGGATTGCTAGGTGGATCTATCCAAATTTCTATGTCTGCTGTCGGTATATCCAATCCCTCCTCTCCTACAGATGTTGTGACAAGTATTCTCGCCTTCTCTTTAAATTGTATTAGTGCTGAAGCCTGCTGTTCGATGGTCATATGTCCCTTTCCAACTAGGATTGCAACGTTATCCATTCCTAGATTCTCCTGTAATTTTCTTCCTAACTGTCTCACAGTTTCCACTCCTTCTGCAAATATTATGGCTTTCTGAAATTTTTCTCTTCCCAAAATTTTCATAGCTGCTTCTATCTTGTGATTATAGCATTCCCTCAAGGCTTCTCTGAAAACTTTTAATATGCTTTTTCCATCTAAATCTTCGATTGGGGAGCGCAGTTCCCTTATCCTCCAAGTACCATACTCCATTACACTACTAGCTCCATTCTCCATCATTCTGAAATTTAAAAGTTTCAGCATCATTCTCTTCTTGCATTCAGAATGCTTATCACAGTGTTTTTTAAGATGTTCTGAACCATACTTCTCAGCTATTTCCCTCTCTATTTTGCCTATAATTCTATTTATAACTGTAAATGTTTTTTGAAGTTTTTTAGGAGTCGGTATTCTTACAATATAAAGCAGCCTTTTTGGAATATATCTTTTTATCTCTGGGCTTTCAATTGGAAAAACTTCTATATCATCAAATATCTTTCTTAATTCAATTAGCCTTTTAGGAGAATGCAATTGGGGCGTTGCACTTAGAGCTAGAATCTTCACTTTACATGCAGCGGCAGCTAGAAGTATGGAGTATCCATCAGTTTCCCCAATATATCTTTGGCATTCATCTGCAATTACTATGTCGAATGGAAATTTGAATTCTGCGGCATCGAGATATTCTTTTAAATTCTCCAGAGGCTCCTTTTCTTCTCTTAATTCTCTTAAAATTGTTTTAAATGGATATAGATGGTCGTTTGAGAATGTTTGCGGTGTTGTAACTATGAATGCTGCTTTCCAAACGTTCAACGCTTTTCTTCTATCTGGAGCAATAGCTCCAGATATGAAATAAGCTCTTTCAACGTTCAATTTTTCTCTGGCAAATAGGGTTTGTTGTACTCCTAATGGAACTGAGGGTACTAGAAATAATACTCTTATTCCATTGTTTCTTGAAAGTTCTTCAAGATATGCACCTGCCAGATAAGTTTTTCCGAGACCTGTAGGTAATCCCACTATAAGCGACTTATTATAATTTAATACCCGTTTCAAAATATCTTTTTGAAACGGCCATAAATCATAGTTCTTTGATATTTTGACTCTTTCTTCTCTTTCTATGGTTTTTATGGGTGAAAGCTTCTCCACTAATCTTCTTATGGATTGTGGACTGTTCTCCAAGTAATTTAAATATTTCTCCCACCATTCATCTCGATCTCTTCTTTTCATATTCTTCCACTAAGCCGCCTTCTTCAATTGTCCCTTATACATCTCTATGATCTCTTTAACTGTTGTGGCATCTTCCGGTTTCTTATCATCCCTTATTTTTCCCGTAAATCTTGGAAACCTAATTGCCAATCCCACACCTTCCTTAATTTTATTGAGTCCACATGTATGAAGCGGGCTTAAAGTGATCTCTGCGCCTATTATCTCTAAGACTAGTCCAGGAGTGAACCATACATCAGCCTCCATCTTCGAATCCACCCTGGGATGTATGTGCTCCATTTCATAGGATTTGAGAATTTCAGGTAGCTTTTTAAGATCTTCGTCTGTAAATCCGCTGCCAACTTTACATATAGTTTTGAATGTGTCTGTTTCTTCATCGTATGCTGCCATTAATAATGCTCCATAAGTTCCTGCTCTTCTTCCCCTTCCCCAGAAGGCTCCTACAACAACAAGGTCGACTGTGTCGGTCATTTCCGATTTATATTCCCTCTTATATTTTATCCAGAGCCATCCTCTTGCACCTGCCTGATAAGTTGAATCTAAATTTATGGATTTGCATACAAGTCCTTCACATCCATCTTCAATTGCTTCTAAAAAGAATTCTTCTAAATCTTTTGTATTGTCGACTATCTTGCTTTTCGATATTTTTATTCTGTCATTCTCCTCTATTATTTCTCTCAATTTTTTCCTTCTATCTAAGTATGGTTTTACTGTGAAATCTTCTCCATCTACATATAAAATGTCGAATGGGAAGAAGGCTGTTGGATATTTCTCCATGGCCTCTTCAACTCCATACTTCCTTCTCCTATGCATTAATTCTTGGAATGGTAGAAGTTCACCGGTCTCAGGATTTATAGCTACGCATTCACCTTCTATTATGGCTTTTTCAGCTTTCACTCTTTCAACTATTATTTTACATATATCTGGATAGTGATGCGTAATGTTTTCCAGTCTCCTCGAGTATAAAGTTATATTCTCCCCATTTTTATGGGCCTGTATTCTTTCTCCATCATATTTATATTCTGCTGAACATTTTCCACCCAATTTTTCAAGAATTTCTTCTGCTGTTGATAACCTTTCAGCCAGCATAGGCCTTATAGGTCTTCCAACGGTTATTTTAATCCTCCTTACTTCATCTAAACCTTTTTCGACAAGAACTTTCGCTACTTCTCCGAGATCTGAAGTTAAATTGTAGGCTCTCTCTATTATCGGTTTTGCATCTTTCGTTTTGCCATATGCTATCGCCATGGCATCTATTATCGTCATGTCTGCTATTCCAAGTCTAAGTTTTCCAGTTATCGTTCTCATTATGTATTTGCCTTCTTTAGGTGATGCTTTTCTTAAAAGGCTTGCCAGCAATTTTATTTTTGTGTCTTGTGCTCCCGGCCCCGTCGCTTTTGCAATTCTCTCCAGAGTGCTGTAAACTTCTAGCACTGTAAGTTTTTCTTTTTCCTTTTTTACGTTTAAAAATTCCGTTAATGTTTTCGTTCTTCTTTTAGTTAATACATTTTCAGTAGTTTTTCCAAGATCTCCAGTTTTATTATATATTTCTTCGATTTCTTTGGTTGAGAGTCCACTTGCCATTGAGAGTGCCCTTATCGCCATTTTCTCTGCAAGTCCAAGCTCCACTCCATAATAATCTGGATATAATTTTCCCTGTGTTAAATATATGACCTTATCAATTATTTCTCTGGGAACTCTGTGAAGCAGCTCGACTAAATAGTCTGTCATTTCAAGTCTTTTTGAAGTGGCTTCTATCTTCTCATATGTCTCTACAATTTCAGAATATTGCAATGCAATCACTATTTAAATTTTAATTTAAGTGCGAATTAAAAGTTTGGCTTAAAATATTTTAATAGAATTTTTTGACCACGCCTAGTGTCTTATCCGTTTTTTCAACACTTTTCCTCCAATCTGTTTCCAATTCTGTGATTGCTCTAATAGCATCTATATTTTCAGGTATAACATTGCTTTCATTGGGAGTGCTCCAAGCCAGATATGCTTCATCCTTCAACACGGTTATACTATCACGCCATACCGGTATCTCATATATATCTCCTCTACTTCTACCTAGATCTCTCCCAATTTCAAATATTGCATGAAGTCCATCTACACCATCTTCAGAGTTTACAAATACAATTCTAGGCGCCTTTTCTAAGCTTTCAATTATATCTTCACAATTCACTGTGTTTTTAAAAGTTAGCAATGCGAAATGCAGATGGAATAGGTTGTGAGCTGCCTTCACCGCTACACTTTGTATATCTAGGTGATGTAGCACCGTTTTGACGTCTGGTGCATGATGACTTATCCCCATGGTGGGGACAACTGTATTCATTATTCCTGTTCTTCCACTCTCCCATACGTCTACTGCTCTTCTAACTATGAATGCTCTAGCCTTCTTTATTCCAAGGTTGCTATCTATAGCTCCCAAGACTCTGCATAATGCTGTTGTGTTACAGCTAACCACCCTTACAAACTGTCTTCCAAGGGCTTCCTCATAGTTGCATTGAGCTACAAAGCTTGTACCTGCCACTTCATGTTTCTCTCCACCCTGAAATACAGCTTTAACATTGAATTTTTCATATATTGATTTATTTTTCATTCCTATTTTTTTAGGTGTACAATCCACTATGACATCCACCTTTTCTAGGAGATCTTCAAGTGATCCTTGAACTTCTATTCCAGCCTTCCTCATAACTTCAACTTTCTCTTTCATTGACGAATATATGTTATAGTTTTTTCTTTGCGCCATCTTTATTCGCCAATCAGACGCTATATCTGAGATTCCAATGAGCTTCATATCGTTTTGAAGGGTTATGGCGTCTGCCACTCTCTTCCCTATAACTCCATATCCATTTACACCTACTTTTATTATGGGTTTCGGCATGTTTCCACCTACTTCTATTTTAGTATTTTATCTATTTATAAGTGTTCATATTTATGATTATTAATATTTTTAGAAATTAATATTAAATCATCCTTTTAACTTGGAAAGCTCCCTTTTAAGTTTAATTATAGCCTCTATCCTACTTGCATCTACCCCCTTTATGTTTGCTAATTCAATGGATATTAAATCCCCTAAATATATAGTTGACATTATCCGGCATAGTCGGCTTTTCCCCCTAGAATATATGTTAATGGTTGGTGTGTTCTTTTCTTTCATCAAGCTCTCAAATACCTCTATTCTTTTCCTAATTCTAATGTCTTCTTCTACGTCCCGTATGAATATTGCAGCTATGTTCGATAATAATTTCTCATTCTCCTCCCATCCTTCAATCTCGTTATGTCCTGCTTCAGGCAATACTCCCATCATCGCGAAGGATTTACTGTTCTCGTTGAGCTGCTGTTTCAGTCTCAATGCTGCACATCTCAACGGCCTATATCCATAGATAATTATGATTCTTCCATCTATTTTTTCTGCAATTCTCTTTACATAATTATCTTTTGCAATTTCTCTCTGCATCTCCTTCAATGTGCTTAAAGTCTCTTTAAATTCTTCTTTCCAATATTCTCCAATTATCCCTATTTTTCTCAGAATCTTTATTGCTGCTATTAAAAGGTATGGTGCAGCTTCTCTTGGTTGAAAAATTCCAGGCACAATTATGTGGGGTATTCTATTCTTCTCGGCGATCTTTATAATCTTACCGTTACTCGATATTACTGCAATTTTGCTTTTCCTCCTCACTGCTTCCATAGTTGCTGAGATGGTCTCCTCAGTATTGCCCGAGTAGCTTATAGCTATAATCAATGCTTCTTCATTTATCCATGCAGGAAGAGAATAGTCTTTCCATACCCTTATTTCCACGTTTGTTTTATCTTCCAGCCACTCTTCAATGATATCTCCTATTATGCCTGATCCTCCCATTCCAACGAAAATTATCTTGTCAACTTTTTCTTCTAAATCTCCTATTAGAGAGCATCTTCTATTTGCTTCTTCTAAATGTTGAGGTATCTGGAATGCTATCTCATATGCTCTTTCATTTCTTTTCATATTGCTCCCCCAATCTTCTCATACATTCTTGAAAAAGTCCATCTTACAGCATTTCTTATGCTCATCATTCTTTCATCTGAAAGTATATTTTTTATTATAATTTCTTTTATCATGTCATCCTCAGTTTTCACTTCATATTTAATTGCTTCATTAGGGTTTATCTCCCCATTTAAAACTTTCATGTTATCTTTTTCCTTCATTTTATTCAAAACTCTTTCTAATAGGAAGGATTGGAATGGAGGTGTATTTACGTTTAATTTTATCTTAGGCTCTATCTTTAGATTTCTCCCATCCCTATCAATGTATACCTCTGCCAGTAAAACTTCTCTTCTTCCCTGTCTATATGTAATTGAAGATGTTTTCTTCCATTCCTCCTCTGGTTTTATTATTAGTTTTTCTGCCGTCACAAAACTTCTTTTGCCAAGTTCTTCATTTATGATTTTTAAGCATTCCCTTATCAGTTGAAGCTCCCTCTCCTTCTCCTCCAAAAATTCCGTTAAAATTTTTTTTGCTTCTGCCAGCATTTCTGTTCTATCCTTTGTCATTCTTCTTTCTCCTCTACAACAGTTATTGCTTGATCTGGACAGTACATTTCGCATTGATGGCATGCTATGCATTTCTCTAAATTTTTAGGGTATGGTATATGATATCCCTTTTCATTTATTTTTTCAGAGAATTGGAGTACTCCTCTTGGACACATTTCAATGCAAATTCCGCAACCTTTACAGTACTTATCATTTATCATTATCCTTATCAAGGTTTCTCTCTCCCCTTTACATGTATAATTTCAGAATAACAGTTTTAAATGGTTTTGTTCCTTAATTACTGATATGGATCCACATGTTTTTAAGGCAGTTATCTTCGATCTTGATCAAACTTTAGTTTACACCTTGGAGAGATTCTATAAAGTTTTCAATATTACCCTCAAAAAGTTTGGGGGATGCTATGTGGAGTGGGATGTCTTTTTAAAGCATTATTCAGATGATTCTCTTAATTTTCTTATTCCTCCAAGTTGTGATAGAGAAACTTTCTGGAGAGTCTTCCTTAAAAGTTATTGTGATGTTAACTGTTCTTCGGATAGTCTTATACCGGGTGTTGAAGCTGTTCTTTCATGTTTAAAATTTCATGGTTTTAAAATTGCCGTTGTCACAGGTAGAGGTGTAAGCGTTAAACGGGTATGGGAGGAATTGAAATTTTTCGGAATATCCTCTTATGTTGATTATGTAGCAACCTGTGAATCAACATTGAATGGAAAGCTTTTTTCTAAGAGTGAAATTTTATTGGAGGTTTTTTCCTTTCTGAATGTTAATGCTTCGCAATGCATTGTTGTTGGAGATTACTGGGCTGATGTGCGTTCAGGTAGATCTGTTGGGGCTGGACTGGTTGTTGGAGTTTTAACGGGGCTTATGGATCCAAATGTTTTGAAGGAAAATGGCGCTGATATCATTTTAAACAGTGTTGCAGATCTTCCTTTACTTTTAAAATTAAATTGTGGTTAAACGTAGTTTTCTAATTTTGTTGAGAAGCTTTCTCATTTTACTTTTTTCTTTTATTGGAACTTCCATTACTTCCCAACTTTTCTTTAAAACTTTGTTTCTAGATATAAATGCTATGCTTTCATTTGTTTTATCAGAGAGCTCTGCAAAACATTTTAATAGTTTTCCAATTTCAGTTGCATAGTCCGATTTGAAAGCCTCCAATATTTTATCCAATTTTGCATCGAATAATATTAGTTTATCCTTCATATACTCCTTCATCTTTTCGATTTCTTCTCTTCTGTTTATCTCTCCTTCCCTGAAAAAGTAGACTAATCTTATAGTTCTATTTGAGAGGAGGTTTTCCCTTATAATCTTGCCTGTCCATATAGTATTTATAAGCTCGTTTGCATCTGGAATGAAGTTGATTACACTTCCAGTTTCCCGTGAAATGGTTTCAGCAGCATTCCACATTAAATAATGGGCTAGAGGTTCATAGATCGTTCTCTGAGTTTCATTGAATATTATTGCATATCCTTCTCTTTTAATTTGATCTACAAGTGGGTCAAGTCCCCTAAGCTTAACCATCTCCCTTAAATTTTCCTCTTTATATCCTTCTTTGATGGCTTCTTCAATCTTATTGTAGAGTTCCGCTCTTCTTGTCTCTATGTTTCCAATGATTTCCTGGATTATGGCCAGGCTTCGTGGCGCCACTGCTTGGGGTGCAAAAATTAATCCCCCAATAATTCCAACAGTATTGGCTAGAGTGGTAAGTTTATCCTTTTTCATTGTTGTTCTCTTTAATTTCTCCTTTACGAAATCATTTATCCTCGGCGGGATGAGACATTTAATTATAAGTTCACTTAAATCTTTCATTGTTTCCACTTCTTCGAATCTCTCTTCCTTAATCATCTCCTGTTTTTCAGGCGCGTAATTTTTGATTATTCTTCCAAGTATTCTCCCCTTAGTCTTCAATCTTTCAAAACTTATTCTAACTTTGGGAATATTTTCTTCCAATGCTTTTTCTGCTGTAAATTTGAAGATTGCAGGTTTATTAACCATTTTCTCCTTTAATTTTATAATGGTTCTCAGCGGAATTCTGCTTTTATTAATCGTTACGATGCTGTTTTCTCCGTATCTTCTCCAAGCTTTTTCAGCCATTAAAATTGCAAGTATCTCCGGATTTATCATTTCTATTCTTGATGGAGGTATTATGATTGAGAGTTCTCTCCAATCTTTTAGATCGCCAAGCATTCTCTCAGCTAATTCTCTGTAAATCTGTAGAATTCTCATCAATTATTAATTAGTTACCTTTATATTGATGGGTTTTCCCATTTTTCATATGTAAAAAATACGTGGAGAATACTAATGTATTACGTATGTATATCTCTAATATCCATCTCTATGAATTAGCTTTTCTAGCGGTATTCTGGATGGAGGTTTCGGATGTTCATCCGCTCTCCCTATAGGTATCAATGCAACTGGTCTAACATTTCGAGGTATTCCTAAAATTTCTTTAACCCTGTTCTCATCGAAAGCTCCAACCCAGCATGCTCCATAATTTAATGCATGTGCTGCTAATAGAATGTTCTGTGTTGCTGCCGCTGTATCTTGTATACAGTATAGACTTCTACCTCTCTCTCCATATCTAGATGCAGATCTCATTTCATCTGCACATATAACGATTATTACAGGTGCAGTTGTCATCCATTTCTGATTGTATGCTGCCTCTGCAATCTTCTCCTTCAAATGTTTATCCTTTACTATTATGAATTCCCATGGCTGTCTGTTTCCAGCTGATGGTGCCCAAATTGCTGCTTCAAGAATTTTCATTAAATCTTCTTCAGAAACATCTTCTCCTCTAAACCTTCTTATACTTCTCCTAGTTTTTATGATTTCTAGGATTTCCATTTCACCATTACTTAGAGTTGAGGGGATACTTATCCATTTTGGTTTCATAGTATTCCTCTCTTTTTCTTCTTTTAGCAATCACATATATTGCGGTGATTACGATTATTATTGCCGATAAGCCTCCTATAGCCACTATTATAGCCATGCCATTCTCTTCTTCTATTCTCTCTTCAAGTGAGTATGTTTCCTCCCATGTAAGATTGTATGTTTGTAGATCCAGTATCCATTCCTTTAACTCTTTTATGTAATCTTCATGTACTATGTTCTCTGTTATCATAGTTGCGAATAAATATATTGCAGCTCCAGTTATATGGTCCATGAAATTGCTGCTTACAATTCTTCCATCTTTAAGTTTCGCTCCTCTAAAATAGGTCATGTCGACAGGTATCCATCCCCATGGTGGAATGAAGATCATAGCCCATCCATGTCCACCAACATTTTTCGATGTATATTTAAAATGGCCGTTGAACAGAACTTCCTCATATTTTTCTCCCTTCATGTATAGGAATGATAGTTGAGTATATGCAGGTATCCCTATAGATCTGCACATGGCGACTAGGAGATTTGCCTGATCGTCGCAATCTCCAACCTTAATCTTTATTGTTTCATCTGGATATGTGGGAAGTTTCGGCTGTGTTCCATTTGGAATTTTGATATTGTTTTCTATCCATTGTATAAATTTGAACACTATTTTCAAAACGTTACTCTCATTTCCTGCGAGGCTTTTAGCTATTATACTTGCATTTTGGCTCTTAATCCACGGCCCATCCATTTTACAATATTTATCCTTTATAGTTTCAGGAATATCTTTTAATGTTCCTGACCAGTTAACATTTAATTTAGGTTTTTCTCTTTCACTTATAGTCAAGTATATTTTTATTTCGATTTTCAACTGTTGATTAGAGGCCAATTGCTTTGGCATTCCGCTCAGTATTGCCTCTATATTTCCATCTTCATTTACACCTTTTACTGCAGCTTCAATATTCTTACTGTTCATTTTCACCTCCAGTTTCTCCATCTTCTGGTATTTGTCTTCAGGCATCAATATGAGTTTATCAAATTCTTTCAGTGGATACGATCTTGCACCATTATTTTTTATGTTGATCGTATATGTGAATATGAATTTTTCCTCTTTAACTGCACTACTAATATTTTGTGTTGATTCTGCCAGTATTATGA
>QMRB01000017.1 GCA_003649185.1 Thermoproteota archaeon
GTGTTGGGGTCGGTTCGTCGCGAGGACGTCATTCCTGCCCAAAGTCAGACACCTGGGACGGCTTCTTCATCCCCCAATACTTTGCTGGAGGGAAGGCTATTAAGTATTTCTTTCGCTCTTCTAATTGAACCCGTAACCTTTAATATATGAAATGTAATTGGAGTACCATTTATATCGCTTATGAAAGCAGCTGCAGCTCTAAGCCAGCAAACTTTATCATGGTTGCATCTAATTATACCTCTACCTTTAACGGAATCATGATAGATTAAATTGAAGTTCAATAAACTTGCACCGATCTCCCCGAAAAGTTTGAGAATCGTCTTAAAGAGAACATTCAAAACATCATGCTTTTCAAATTGAAGATTTTTTGCAGAGTAAATTTGAAAGATTATGTATCTTCGCCTCCATCCCTTCACCAATCAATCTCACCTCTAATTCTCCTGACACCTGGAAGAATAAAATTCTCATTTAATTTTTCCCTATTCCTTTGAACTATATTGAACGGTATCGTTGAAAGGGTTTCTCTAGCCTCGAACTCAGTTAAATCTAGAAGAGAAGCCACAGCAGCCAGCTCTCTTGGACCTCTCATCTCAAGTATGCTTCTGGCACCTGAAGAGAAAACTAGGGGAACACCATGCTTTTTAGCTAATTTGACATTTTCGCGGCAAATCTTGAAAAACTGTATTCTCTCACCGGAGGTTCCGGCAAATAATAGATCTCTTAAATTTATTTCAAGAGCAGTTTCACCTTTAAGAGATAATGAAGCCTCTGAAGCATCGAAGAAATTAAACTGTCTACTCTTATATGTAAAGTTGAGAAGGTCAACTCTCCTATCCCTGGCAGCAAGCCTGGCAACCTGTAAATTTCTACAGAAAACTGAAATTATCTCCACTTTTCTCCTATAAAATCTAAGTTTCCTTTTAAGTTCAGAGGGAGAAGAACAGTTTAAATCAACCCTACTTATAAGGTCCAAACCATATTCAGAAAATTTTCTCCTCAAATCCTCAATTAAATTTAGATTATCCTTATTGAAATCTGCAAGTCCAACTGCACGGTATCCCAGTTCAACCGCCATCTGAGCAATCTCATCTATAGATGATGAACCTATAGAAAGATTGGAGAATACATGGAGATCTATGAATCTTCTCTTAGCCAATTTAACGTTCACCCATAAGTAGATTAATGGATTTACAGAGCTCCATGAGCTCTCGTCTACTCTTAACCTTAAATTTCAATTCAACCTTTATGACATCTCCGGAATCTGAAACAACAATTGAACCATTATATGCATCTGTCTTACTAAGCCTCAAATAAAAGATGCTGGATCCTTTAACTCTTAAATCGAAAGTGGATTCCAAGAAAAATTTATCAGAATCACTTAGAGAAGATGACAAATATTCGAGAAATGAAGCTATAAGTTTCTGATCTCCAGATTTTAACTTTAAAACTGTAATGGGATTCCCATAATAACCTTTCAAAGATTCTCTTGAAAGTTTAAGTTCTCCTCTAAACTCCTCTGGAAAGAGGTTTAGAATGGCTTTCTCCACTTTTCTAACATCTTCTGTGGCATGGCAGAATGCACCGACAATGATCTCTCTAACATGGTTGACGGAGACTTTACCGGACATCATAATCCCAATTTATTTTCCCTTAAATTTACGTTTCATAGCTGCAGCCCTACTAGGCCGAACCTTCACAGCTCTCTTTCCTTTAACAGTTAATCCCCTAGATTTTCGGCCGGCAGGGGTTAATCCTCTAAAAACTCTCCCCTTTTGAGAAGGATTACATATCCAATTGATGTCAGGATCGTTGATGACAGCTGGATGATGGGAATCGACAAGTATAACCTCAAACCATTTGTATCTTCCATCCTCTCCCACCCAATAGCTGCCTAGAACCTCTAGGTTCGGATATTTTCTAGCAGCTTTCTCCTCTGCAATCCACTGGAGACTTTTTCTAGGAGTATGACCATAGATGCCCATACGTTTAGGTCTTCTACCACTTCTAGGTCTAGGTTTACTCATAGAACCTTTTCTAACGCGAACTCTAACTGTAATGAAACCCTGTTTCGCCTTATAGCCTAAAGCTCTAGCCCTATTCAATCTTAACGGTTTATCTACACGTACAACAACTGGCTGTTTACGCCATCTAATCAATCTGGACTTTAAAATTTCCTGGAGAGGGCTTCTTCCAGACCTCTTCCAAAGCGAAGCAATGTACTTGTACATGGATGCCACCAGACACTACAGGTTTAGAATATACTGCATAGCAGTTCCAAAAATAGGTTATAAAGTTTTTCCTTTAAAAGTTGATATTATTTTCTCGGCTAAAATTGTTGAGGCAGCTCTTTGAGCCTCAAGGGTCATTGCACCTATATGTGAAGTTACAACTACATTGTCTAAAGATATTAATTCCAGCTCCCAAGGCTCTTTGGGAGGTTCATGTTCAAAGACATCTAGACAGGCACCTCCAAGATGACCGTTCTTCAGATGCTTCAGAAGCGCTTTAGTATCTATGACTCCACCCCTAGAGGTGTTGATTAGAATGGATCCTTTTCTCATTAACGAAAGTTTTGCATCATCAATCATATGATATGTTTGAGGTATCAGAGGAACGTGGACGGTAACTATATCTGAAGATTTTAATAGTTCGGTTAACTCGACGAATTGAACTTTCAGCGACTTCTCCATCTCCTCTGGGAGACGCTGAACATCATAATAGAGAACTTTCATTTCAAATGCTTCAGCCCTCTTTGCCACTTCCCTTCCAATTCTACCTAGCCCTATGATGCCTAAAGTTTTACCTTTAAGTTCGAAGCCTAAAGCTCTCTTTTTAGGCCATTCACCTGCCTTCATCAATCTATCGCAGAAGGCTATCTTCCTTGCAAGTGATAGAAGGAGGCCGAATACCAACTCAGCCACAGATATTGTTGGAGCTTCAGGACTGTTTAATACAATTATATTTCTCTCCTTTGCAGCCTCTAAATCTATATTGTCGAGGCCTACACCAGCCCTGCCGATGAAAAGCAGATTGGGAGCAGAGGCAATTACAGCTCTGTCAACTTTAGTTCTACTTCTAACGACGAGGCCATGATAATCTTTAACCCGCTTCACAAGTTCATCATATGTGATATCATATGCTAAGTCCACTTGAAAACCTGCAGACTTTAACCTTTCTATTCCATCTTCATGTACGGGATCAGTTATTAGGATTTTCAAGTAGACATCACCTTAAAATATATTTTTCACCTCTTAAATTTTCTGAACGCAAGTTCAGAGGCTCTGACGATGGGTTCAATGGTGTCGGCGACAGGGGGACTGTAACATGTATCTATATTGCAGAGATCTTCAACTTTCATTCCCCATCCAATGGAGGCTGCTAGAAGATTTACTCTTTGAGCTACATCTTCACCACCAACGATCTGTCCTCCTATAATTCTTCCACTCTCCCCGTCGAAAACCAATTTAACATTAATCTTCTCATGTGTAGGATAATATTCCGCTTTAGTATACCATCTAACCTTTCCAACCACCACTTTGAAACCTTCCTTTACAGCTCGCTCAACAGTTAAACCTGTAGAACCTATCTCAACTCCGAAAACTTTTAGAACTGTGGAACCTAAAGAACCTGGAAAAATTCTGGAACCTCCAGCTGCATTGAAACCTGCAACTTTACCCTGCCTGTAAGCCGAAGTTCCAAGCATTGGAAGGAAAGGTTTCCCATTTACAAGGTGGACGGTTTCAGCACAATCTCCAGCGGCGAAGACTCCTTCAATGTTGGTTTCCATTAGTTTGCTGGTTTTAATTCCGCCTGTAACTCCAAGATTCACTCCAATGTTTTTGGCTAGATCTACATTCGGTCTTACACCAGTAGCCACAATCACCATGTCGCATTGAAAGTTTTCGTCACCGACAGCCACACCTTCCACTTTTCCAGATCCATAGATCTCGTCGACTCCTCGCCCTAAAATTAGAGAAACTCCATTCGACTCCAATCTTTTCTGAACGATTTTAGCCATATCTTCATCCAATAATGCTGGAAGAACTCTAGGTAGAAGTTCGACTATTTTAACCTCTAATCCTCTTCTGGTAAGGGCTTCAGCAACTTCCAACCCTATGGCTCCAGCACCTATAATGATGCTTCTCTTAGTGCTGTTTAAAGTATTCAATATTTTTGCACCATCATCGATGGTTCTTAAAGTGAAAACATTTGTGAGATTTACGCCTTTAATGGGAGGGATGAATGGTTTAGAGCCTGTCGCTAAAATTAAAGAATCAAACTTTAACTGGCCGCTGCCATTCTCAGAATCATAATAAACAGTATCCTTGACGACGTCGGTTACTCTACAGTTCAATTTGAAATTTATCCTCATCCTCTTGAGAATATCTTCCGACGTTATAATTAAATCGTTAAATCTTAAGATTTCACCGCCAATAACAAAGGGTAAACCACATCTAGAATATGTAAAATATTTTTCGTCGCAGAAAGCATATATATCGGCGGAGGAATCCTTCATCCTTGCAGAAATTGCAGACCATAAACCTGCAGCACCTAAACCTACAACCACTATACGCATTATTGAACACCCAAATTAAAATAAAAGAAGAAATACTTAAAAATATGAGGGTAGAGCTGATGCAGAGAATGGCTGGACTTGTAGGGAAACCGAACACAGGAAAATCCACATTCTTCAGCGCTGCAACTTTAAACCCGGTAAAAATAGCTCCATTCCCATTCACAACCATTGAAGCAAATAAAGGCGTCGCCTATGTGAGAGTCAAATGTGTATGCAGAGAATTTAACGTTGAAGACAATCCGAAAAACTCCATATGTATAAGGGGGAATCGGATGATTCCTGTTGAGATCGTCGACGTAGCTGGGCTGGTGCCTGAAGCATGGAAGGGGAGAGGACTTGGAAATAAATTTCTAGATGAATTGAGAAGAGCGGATGTCCTGATACATGTAGTTGATGCTTCAGGATCCACAGATATTGAGGGAAGAAGAACACCTCCGGGAACACATGATCCCTGCAAAGACATAGAATTCCTGGAAAAGGAGATCGCCATGTGGATAAAGCAGATAATGTTAAGAGATTGGAGAAGAACGGTTAGACAAGCTGAACATATGGGGGGCGATGAAATCAACACGTTATATGAACGGTTAAGCGGATTAAAAATTAGAAGAGAAGATGTAGTGAAAGCGTTGAATGAAACTGGTTTGAAGGGAAAGAAACTCTCCAATTGGAGAGAAGAAGATATAGAAGCATTTTCAAGGAAGATTAGAGAAATATCGAAACCTATGATCATAGCTGCAAACAAAGTGGACATCTCAACAGCAAGAGAAAACATAGAAAAAATGAAGGAAAAATATGGGGAGAAATATAGGATAATGCCATGCAGCGCGGAGGCTGAACTAGTGCTGAGAAGAGCAGCGGAAAGAGGATTAGTAGAGTATATTCCAGGAGACGGTGAATTCAAAGTGATAAATGAAGGCAAGTTAACCGAACAGCAGAAAAGAGCATTGAAGATAATTCAGGAAAAAGTGCTCGATATTTGGGGAAATACAGGTGTGCAACAAATAATAAATGAAGCATTTCTGAAACTTTTAAAGATGATAGTGGTTTTTCCAGTGGAAGACATAAATAGATTATCTGATCATCATGGAAATGTACTTCCAGACGCACTATTGATAAGAGAAGGAACCACTGCAAGAGAATTAGCCTACATGATTCATCAAGAACTTGGTGAAACATTTATATGTGCAGTAGATGCGAGAACAAAGATGAGATATGGAGAAAATTATAGGTTGAAGATGAATGACGTTATAAAGATAATCTCAGCAAAATCTAGATAGTTTTACTCATGCTAAGATGAAATAAATGCTATGCTCAACATTGACATTACTATTCAAATATAAATTTTGACAATTATTGAGGTGACATAACCTTATCATCAAACTTTTAAAACGAGAAATAATTACATAACCTTCTCTGATCAAATAACGATCTGAAAAATTTCAGGTACGCGGTAAGCAGATTCAAGAAATTCTGGATTTTCATTCATTTCAACTATTCCTTTGACGACAACTATTTATCAGTTTTAGAGAAATATGGATCCTCCTTAAAATACCATCCTGGACTCTTTTTTGAGCCGAAGATTCTCACGCCACCCTCTCTGAGAAGCGATTTCAGAGCATTAGCATAGCTGCCCGATATTTTGCCCCGTTTCTCTAGAAAGTTAATTATCTCTAGAGCTTCTTCATCAGTATCACAGCGTCTAATGAAATCGATAACTGTGGGAATATAGCCCTGAAACTTTGGCTTCAAACATTTATTCGACTTATTTAGAGAAGCTGGAAGCTTAACGGTTAAATGAGAACTCTTCTCCAATTCTTCGGCGAGAGAGGTGAAGTATCGTTTAAGAATATCATGATGGAAGACCACAGGGACACCTACTAAAAGATTTACGCTCACACTTAAAAATATACTCTCATAAATTTAAACCTGAATCTTTCAATTCCTTTAAAAGAAGACTTTTTGGGAAATCGCGATCTATATGATCCCATGGAAGATCTGCATTTAAGTTAAGATTGGAGACTGCTCGATTGACAATTGAAAAATTGAATTCCTTTTCAACCCGACGCCAAGCACCTAAACCGCCGCCAAGCTCAGCTACTCTGAGAAGAATAGGTGCAACCGTGGAATCCGATCTTGAAAGAAATGATTGAATGTAAATTTCCCTTAACCGTGGAAATCTTAAATCAAATCTTGAATCACCTTTTAAATGCATCTTAAGAAGGTTGAACTTGGATTTAAGGATTGATGGTTCCTCAACGCCGAACCATTGGAAAGGAGTGCCAGCCTTTGGAACAAACGGCGAAAAGGTTAGCCTTATACTTCTCAAACCGTTGAAACCATAATTGGTGATTCTCTTTACAAGTTTCACTATTTCTGCAACATCGCTTAAAGATTCTCCAGGCAAACCTAACATGAAATACAGTTTTATCTGTTTAAAACCAGCTTTTCCAGCAGCTTTGGCAGCCTCCAAAACATCCTCAACTTGGAAGCCTTTACCTATAATCCCAAGAAGCTTTGAGGAAGCAGATTCAGGTGCGAAAGTTACAGTTCTCTGACCTCCATTTACAAGCAGTTTTAACATATCCTCATCTGCATAGTCCACTCTTAAAGATGAAATGGACAATTTAAATCCGGATGAAACTATATATTTACAGATATCTATGAGTTCGGGATGAGCTGAAGCCGCTGAGCCTATAATTGAAATCTTTCCGACAGGCGTATATTTTAAGCCTCTATCAATTATAGTTTTAAGCTTCTCAAAGGATCTGAACCTCATAGGTAAAGCATTATAACCGAGAAGGCAGAATCTGCATCCAAAAGCGCATCCCCTCGAGATTTCGAGTAGAAATGATCTTCCCAAAATGGGGTAAAATCTACTTCCAGAATTAACATTAGGTATTACCTGTCTAAGAGAATGGAAAGCGGAGTCTAAATCTTCGGCGAAAATTCTTCTCACAGATCGCTTAACGAGAGGCACATATAAACCTGGAAGCGTAGAAAGCTCTTCTAAAATATCCATTTTACGAGAATTGGAGTTGCCAGCTAAGATCTCGACGAGATCGTCCAATATAGGTTCAACCTCTCCGATCACAATTGCATCAGCAAAAGCTGAAATCGGCTCAGGATTTGCTGTTACAGCTGAACCGCCTACAATTACTAAAGGATCATCATCACCTCTACTTGAGGAGTATACTGGAATCCCACCTTCTAGAAGCATCTTTAAGAATGATATATAATCGAGTTCATATTGAAGAGAGAAACCTAAAACATCAAATCTATTTAAAGGTAGAGCGGACTCCATGGATTTTAATGGTAACCCATTATCATAGAAGAAACGTTCACAAGCTACGTCCCCTCTGGAATTTAACAGTTCATAAAGTAAGTGGACGGCCAAAGAGGAAATGCCAATCCTATAGAAGCTTGGATAGCAGAGGGCAAATGATAATGCAACATCTCTCAAGTTCTTTTTCACAGTATTTAACTCGTTGATAAGCATTAAATCACCATTACATGAAAGTCGAACATTTTAACCGACAATCATAATATAATGTGAAATGGACGATATAATAATGCAATGTTTGAATAGAAGAGCTAAATGGAATTTAATTATTTTGAGGCATGGAGAGAAGTTTGCTCTTTCTAACTTCAACTTTTCTTAAGGGATATATCTTTTTAGCTTCATTATATATTTCAGATGCTATTTTACCTAAAACGGCCTGCTGAATAAACTCGTCAAAATTCAACTCTTCAGCCTTTGAAGTGATAATTTCACCCATGATCTTTCTGATAGCCCTTTCCTGAGAAGTTTTAGTTCTATGCCTAGTGAGAGCTATTGCTGAAACTCTTAGAACATAGCCATCCTTAGTTGTAACTTTAAATATACCGTCTATACGGGAGCTTCCACGTCTAATTAAACTTCTAAGATAATCCCTCGTCAAATCATGACCTTTAAAGACTGTTTCACAACGAGAATCCTCAACTTTAACTATTTGAAAATATAATTTAACATGGAGAAGTGAAAAATCCCCTGTGAGATCGCTTAGAGAGGATTCAACAACCCTTCCATAAAGTTTTGAAGGATCATCTGCAGGTATCCTTCCGAGTTCAACCTCGCCGAAAGCTGTGGAAGCCTTAACCACATACCACTTCTTCAATCTCCACTTATCTCTAGCTCTTCCTCTCCTAGACATGGAAACCCTCCAATCTCAGCGTTACGTCAATATGTAAATCACACTTATAATCTTTATCGCGATGAACCTATGGATTTTACAGCTATTTGAATACTTGAAAGAATATCATCCAATGTGTTGAGAAGCGAGGCTAAACTTCTACCACACTCAACCTTGATGTTAAGACATGAACCGTAAATGGCCATGTGAATACTAAGAGATTCCGGGAGATCCACATTGTCTGGAAGTAGAGATTTATAGATAACATTCGTCAACTTTTCATCTAGACATATAGTTAACTCTGCTATATGCACCATTAAACTTCACCTGAAAACTGTTTACCCACAATTTCATCTAAAATTTTTATGAAATCTTCTTCTAAACCCTTATCTATCTCAGCGCCTGCAGCAACATCGTGGCCGCCGCCTAATCCCCCTACAGCTTGAGCTGCCTTCATAACGGCTAAACCCAGATTTAACCCCTTCTCGATCAGAGATCTATCCGCTCTAGCTGAAACTTTAACTTTACCTTCAGAGGAATATGCGAAGGCTACGATAGGCTTTCTCGGAGAAAGTATATGGGAAGAGAGAGCCAGAGAGATTAGAGTACCTATCATTCTATCATCGACCATACTGCCTGCATGAACAACTTGAAGATTCTCAGTGGATCTAACTTTATCCATATTTCTCGAAAGCCAATTTACAATTCTCACAATTTCATGCCTATATCTATCGGAGATCTCAACAGCTCTCCTCAAGACTTCTCCACGCCTACCCATGGAGAGAAGGATTCCTATACTTGGAAAGCCTAGCCGACCACAAGCATTAAGTAGAGAAGCATATTCTCTTGCATCCTTTAAAGGGGAATCTGAGGATTCCCTTGAAAGAATATATATTGTGCCCATTATTCCCTCAGCCTCCCTGCTCTCAATTCCCTTGCTCAACATGTATTTGACAAGTCCAATCATCAGACGCTTCAGTTCAACGCTGGAAAGATCTGAGAGACGTCTGAGAATACCATCCTCATTTATAGGTGGAATACCTAGCCCCTTCATAAAATTTAAACATGCATTGTAATCTCCACTTAAACCTGGAATTAGAGGATCGACAGTATACTCCAAACTTTTAACAACAGGTCTCGATTCGAAGCCGAAAAGCCTCAAACCAAACTTTACCTCTAAGAAACCCTCCCTTACAGCCTCTTCGACTATAAAACTGTTCAAACCAACTAAATTCTTTCTCTCTCCACAATCCTGCCTATCACCTAGAGCTCCTACGACGGCTATAGGTGAAAGATCGAAATTTTCATGAGAAATTTCTCTAGCAACTAGATAGGCTACTCCGGAGGAACTTAAAAACCTAGAACCATCGACACCGAAGAGATGAGGATTAACTTCAATACAGAAGTTGGCGTCGACACTTATAGGTTGATGATGATCCAAAATTAAGCATTTAATGCTTGATAAATGATCAACTATTAAATTTTTTTGGCCGCTACCGAAATCCACGAAGATAACAGCATCCCCAATATTGGAGGAGAAGCTCTTCAAGGCATTATCTGTCAGCTGTTTGAGAACTCTAATCCTAAAGGATACGTTCAGTCTTTCCAATACTCGAGCAATAATTCCACCTGAAGATAAACCGTCAGCGTCGAGATGAGTAAAAATAGAGACGTTGAGATCTTCCTCAGCCCATTTTGAGATTAGTTCAGCAGCCTCCTTAACTCTCTCTCTAAAATTTAATGGATAACTGTTATTTGAATCCAAACTTCATCAACCATTAAGAAATCCTTAAACGATAGGAACGATAAGACCAATTTTGTGGAATTTTACCTATACGTCTATAATATTTAGTTAATCTCCAAATCTTCGACTCGATTAATTGTAGGCCACGTCTACTCGATTTATCTTTAGGATGCTCCTCTAAATGCCGCCTAATTCTCTCGGCACGTCTTAACAGATTATATAGATCTTCAGGTAACTGTGATGCCAAATTATGCTCTTCAAGGATCTCAGTTATCTTCTTTCCTACAACTTGCTTAACAAGCGGAATGCCATATTGATCTCTAAGAATTAAACCTATCATTGAAGGTGGATTTCCCCTCTTAGCCAATTCGATAACTAAATTTTCAATTTCATCCGGCGTATATTTCAGCCAGTTTGGTGGTGTCGTCCTTGCCGGACGAGTTGAATGAGATTTACCTTTCTCCTTACTCTTCCTCAAACTGATCCCTCACATCCCTAACGAATTACTCCCTAAAATATTTAAATTTATTTCGAAAATAGCGATTATACCATTCTCCAAATGCTTTGAAAGCTATTCCCCTATGGCTTAAAGAACATTTCGATTGGAGAGATAGCTCCGCAAATGTAGATCCATCTCCACCTTTAGGGATAAATATTGGATCGAAACCGAAGCCGCCGCTTCCCTTAGCCTTCAAGCTTATGTAGCCGTGAATCCTCCTCCTAAATACTTTGCAGAATTGGGGAGAGGAGCAGAAGACAACTGCAGACTCAAAGTAGGCTTCTCTATTCTCTAAACCTTCCATCAACCTTAAAATTCCATTAACACCAATAGTTTTGTAAACATATGAGGAGAAGGGACCTGGAAAGCCTTTTAGACATTTAATGAAGAGCCCTGCATCCTCCACTAGAAGAGGTTTTCTAATTCTTTTAAACGCATCTTTAGCGGCGAATAAAGCTATTTCAGCTAAACTGTCAGACTGAATCTCCAATTTACCTATATTAAGCATCTCCAATTCTATATGATATATGGATAAAATATGGGAGGCTTCAAGAAATTTATGTTTATTACTGGTGACGAAATATAATTTTTCTCCACTCATTTTCTTAGCCGCCTCTCCTCAACATATCGGCCTCTACGCCTAATCTCCTCAACTTTTTTCAGAACTCTCCTCCAATCTTCAAAGGAGCTACTGTATCCTTCCACTACATAGGAGAAGCATTGCTCAGCCAAATCGTGATGGGTGCTTTCAAGGGTGCGTCTCATCAAGTGGAGATCCACACCGAATGCTTCAACCTCCCTTGAGAAGCCGCCTAAACCGAAATCTATCAAATAAACATTATCATTTACTATAAACATATTCGAAGTTGTTAAATCACCATGATATATTCCATTTGAATGGAGAACACCTATCATCTCCCCCACCTTAATAAAATGTTTTTTAAGAATCTTCTCATCAGCCTTCAACATGTAATCTCTTAGTAGAACACCTTCAATATACTCCATGGTTAGAGTGTAAGATGAAGGGTTAACGTCCAATACTATTGGAGTGGAAACTCCAACTCTCCTAGCGGATGAGAGAAGACGGGCTTCATTAAAAGTTCTATATGACCTTAAATATTCATCCAATTCCGGAATCCTATAAGGCTTGGATATTCGAATCTTCTTGACAACTTTAAATCCAAACCAAAAGTCTAAATATAAATTTGCTTCAGCACCTTTACATATTAACTTCAAGGGAAACCCTCTCTAAACCAGGGAATATCCACAGAGTCTAAACGCCATCTAGGACGAACATAACTCTTCTCCACATTTAAGATCAATCCAAATTGAAGTCCGAGAATTCCAGTCCAAGCAATCATCGCTCCATTATCTCTAGCATATTGTAGTGGTACAGGTTTGAAAGTTGCTTCGTGAAGTTCAGCCACTTTGGAGAGCATGCTTCTAAGCCGCTTATTTGCAGCTACACCGCCAGTTAAGAGAAGTTCATGTTTCATGGTATGTGATAGAGCTCTCTCAGCTACCTCGCATATCATGGAGAAAGCAGTTTCCTGAAGGCTGAAACATAAATCCTCCAATCTATACCCTTCCTTTAATCTTCTTATAGCAGCAGTTAGAAGACCTGAAAATGAAACATCTTGACCTTTAACCACATATGGTAGTTGAATATATCTGTTGCCTTTCAAAGCTAAACGCTCTATATGTGGACCGCCAGGATGAGATAAACCGGCTTCCCTTGCAAAGACATCTAAACAGTTACCTAAAGCTATATCTAAGGTTTCGCCGAATATTCTATATCGGCCGGAGGAGAAGGCTGCAACTATGGTGTTGCCGCCGGAGATATAGACTACAAGTGGATCTAGAGATTTGCAGATCATCTTGGCGATCTCAATATGGGCTACACAATGATTGACGGGTATAAGGGGCTTATCATAATAGGCGGCCAAAGCCCTTGCAACTGTAGCTCCAGTTCTCAAACAGGGACCTAACCCTGGACCAAGTGAGACAGCTATACCATCTACATCGTCCATTGAAATATCGCTTTTCTTGAATGCTTCAGCCAAGACTTTAGGTGCAATAGAGGAATGGTGGCGTGCAGCTTCACGTGGATGGATACCACCTGTAATTGGAACATATTCTGAGTTTACATTTGCCAAAACATGGCCATCCGAATCCACGATTCCGCATCCAAAAGTGTGGGCAGTGCACTCAATTCCAAGAACAATCATTCCATTGAAACCTCAAGACTATTCTTTCTCTTCAGAGGCAAAATTCCTCTTAATTATATATTCAGGTTCAATGGATAAGGCTCTCTCCTTAGAGGAATAAACGTGGATACGGGCCTTACTGGTGGAGAGTCCATACTCAGATAATATTCTCCTCACAATTACACAGTCTACAGGAACCTTCAACTGGGAAGCTATGATCTCTCTCAACTTCAACCTGGAGGGTGTACCCTCTTTCATGTGATGTATGACGACATCGATTTCAAGCCGATCTAAAAGGTCATTCCTCTTTTTACCGATAACTTCGACGGTTAAAGCCTCACTCATCATTTACCACCACGCAAATCATAAAGATAAAATCGGCATAATTAACTTACCGCTCAACATATGTTAAACTTATTCAGAAATTGTGAAGTGGGGGGAGAAGAATGTGAGCATTCTGAAACCAACCTTTCTTGCAGCAGCATCAACTCGAACTATCATCATACCCTCTCCTGGAACTCCAAATACTACGATGGAGTTGAGGGGGGCACATAAAACGCAGGGAAGCGCCAATAGATCCTCCTCTCCGTCCACCAAAATTATTGAAGCATCATTCAATGCCATGGCATATTGAATGGTCAGCCAGGAATCGGAAGATATGCTTCCAGGAGGATTATAAATCTTAAAGACATTTTTAAAATAATTTTGGGGAATAGAATATCGGTAGCTTTCACGTTCAACTTTGAAATCCACAACTGCCAAATTTAAATTGAAATTGTAATTCAGCAAAAAGGAGGTTACATAGTCACCTACAGAGATCAATTTAACTGGGTTAACTTCATCTAAAATTTTGGAAAAAGCTTTGATAATTTCCGTTAACCTGCCTTTTAGAAGAAGGCCTGGAGGATTCCTAAACTCCTTTATGAAACGCCTATCCAAAATCAGCTTTTTAACAGGAAAACCATGCTCAGTGAACTTCAATTGCATATTTTCCAGCTTCCTTTTTACCCATAATTCTACCTGTCTCACAGTTGATATTTAAAAGTATGACTAGGCCTCTCCAATCATCAGAGAAATCTTTTGATCCGCATTGAGGACAGATCTTCACATCCTCCTCCACGAGTAGATGACAGTTTCTACAAGCTTTGAAGGGTAATCCTCTTCTAGACAAGCTATTTCACCTTCTCCTCCATCTTCTTTAAATCCTCCTCTATCCAGTTGAGCGCGCCGAGGAAGGGTTGACGCATAGTTAAACCGACCTTTACACCTCTAGAGGACAGACTGACAGTTACAATTCTTGCCCTAACTAAATCCCCTTCCTGAAGGATTCTGTTAGACTCTCTACCCATTAAAGCACCTCGCCTCTTATCGTAGACGAGATAGTCATCCATAACTTGGGAAACATGGATGAGACCATCTATTGGGCCAAGCCTCATAAATGCGCCGAAATCCGTTATCTCAACGATCTCCCCCTCCACTACCTCCTGTATTACTGGAAGGAAGGCGAGAGCATCGAAAACCACATCATGATATGTAGCTCCATCTCCGGGAACTATTCGGCCCACCTCGGAAACTTTAACATTTGAAACTGCAACTATGATTCCAAGTTCAGGAAATATCAACCCTTCATATTTGGATCTAACCAGTTCTGAGGCAACAGTTTCCAACGGTTCACCGAATCTTTCAGGAGGTATTCTAACAACATCTTCAACCTTTGCAACATAATACATGGATAAACCTCCATTAAATGCATAATAGAGCTGGATGAAATCCCTCTAATAACAATAAAAAGTTATCGTAGAAATCAGTTACCAATATATATCACCATCAATATCTAAATGATCAAATCCCCTAACATAAATGACGGGAACTCCTACCCTTCTAAGACATCTCCGCAACTGTAGATCGTTAGTAGCCACTACAACTTTATTCTTTCTAGCATAATCAATTATAGCTTGATCGGCATCTCCAGGAAACTCATATTCGACAAATTTACATCTCCTAATAAGCTCTAAAGCCAATCTTCCAAGCCTTCTCTCCCTTACATTTCCCTGTTCAGCAAGATGTTTAATCTCGTCGAAAACCTGGGTGAGAACTATACAGTTATATGATCTATTTAGGACTCTTCCAATTTCATCGAATAAATCAAACCTTTTCTCAACAGAGAGCAATACTATACTACTATCCAAAATTACGTTCAACTTTTCTTTAAACAAAGTTTCACCCTCTAATAAAACCGTAACCTATTAGCCGCCATCTACCTCCAATCCTCCTGCTAATAGCAATTCTTGCATTCACCTCTGCACATACAGGTCTTCTAAGGGAGACGTGGGCTTCACCCCTAGAAAGGGAGTCGACAAAACCAAGAGTAGTTGCAGTTCCCACATTGATCATTAAAGGTTCTTTAAGCCTTAAAGGAGTAACTCTTTGAGGTTCCTTTAAGCCGACAACCCACTCTAAAAGGTGAAATTCAAAGCTAAAATCATACCAGAGAGGAGGAAGGGTATCTGGATGTCCAACCACATTTCCAACGAGAGCATCAGCCTTAGTTAAAGATGGATCGAGAAGTGTACCTACACCGACTAAGCCTCCCGGCTTAGCTACCTTCACTGGGAAGTCGCCAGCCTTCAAGCTTACAACCTTGCTGAACAATGGCTGATATTCCACTTTTCCCATCCTCTCCACGCGGAAGCCCGGTCTTATTTCGATCTCATCGCCAAGAGAGATTTTACCCTGAATTATTGAACCTCCAAGAACGCCTCCTTTAAGATCCTTTGGAGAAGTTCCCGGCTTATTTATATCGAAAGATCTTGCCACATACATTCTTGCAGGTTTAGATTCATCTCTCTTAGGGGTTGGAATATATTCTTCGATTGCCTGGAGCAGAATATCAATATTCACTTTATGTAGCGCTGAAATGGGAATTATCGGAGCGCCCTCAGCAACTGTTCCTTTAACGAAGCTTAAAATCTCCTTATAGTTTTCGATAACTCTTTCTCGAGATGAAACTTCAACCTTATTTTGAACTATAACTATATTTTTAACGCCTATGATCTCTAATGCAATCAAATGTTCCCTGGTTTGAGGTTGAGGACAACGTTGAGTTGCATCGATGACTAGAAGCGCTCCATCCATTAGAGTTGCTCCTGAAAGCATGGTGGCCATTAACATTTCATGTCCAGGGCAATCGACAAAGGAAACTCTTCTTAAAAGTTCGGTTTTCGACCCGCAAAACTTGCAGACAGAATCAGTTGTATAGCATTGTGGAGGAGGACATTTAGGGCATTTTCTGATAGCTGCATCAGCATAGCCAAGCTTGAGGGTTAAACCTCTTTTAAGCTCTTCGCTGTGTCTTGCAGCCCATATGCCGGTTAAGGCTTGAACAAGAGTTGTCTTGCCGTGATCTACATGGCCAGCAGTGCCGATATTGCATTCCGGCTGCCTATACTCCTCCACAGATTCAGTTTTTCTCTTCTCCCTCTCCAGACTCAAACTTCAAATCCCCCTCCACAACCACCATGTTAATTTGAACTATATCCTCTGTTATAGTGTTACCTCTAACCATCACACGTTTCCTCAAACCCTTCTCTCTGGGTTTGAATCCAGGTTTCCCGGAGAGTAGAACTCTATATTTTCTTCCGCCAGGTAGATATGGAACCATAGGGAAGCCTGCTAGATCTGAGCCTCCAGTGATTTTAAGCTTAACGTTTTCAAGGCCTATGATGGATCCGTCGACTATTTCACCGATCCTTAAACCTATCAGACTATAGGATGCGGGATCTTTGACTACGATCCTTTTAGCCATACCGGATTTCGGATCGCTAACCACCAATCTGAATTCAGGCATGTTGAATTCTCCTCCCCCTCCTAATTTGTGAAAGCTCCTTTAATAATATAATCTCATCCTCTGAGAGGGAGTCTTTAAACTCCCTAAGCAGCACGCTAGCATGTTCTTCAGGCACATTTACGTAGAGAATATCACCCTCCTTTATATGTCTTCCCACCATTATGTTTCCTTTAATGGATACTGCAACATTTTGCCCTTTAAAGGCCTCGCCAATATTGACGCCTTTATCTTGGATTTGCATGATCTCCCCAACAAATCTCCCATCAGATCTTATCAACTTGTATCCGGACATAATCCTTCCGGCCAAAACTTCGACTCCAACTATTGCCGGATCACTCCTCCTAAAAATATATCCGGGAAGAATTCTTATCTTTCCAGGTTTAATGAGAGAAGCAAACTTCACTTCCCGTTCTCTTCTAACAGATTCTTCATACCATTTCTGATATGCTTCGATAAGCCGATAAATTATGGCATCACTGAACACTTTAATGCCTAATCTTTCAGCCATCTCCGATGCATCTGGAAGAATTTTAACATTAAATGCTAAGATTACTCCTCTATATGGATCGGACTCTCTGACTATGGAAGCCTCCAAAACATCTCTCTTTGAAACTGGACCTACATCGGCAAATCTGACAGGAATCTTAAGCCTTTCAAGATAATCCACTAGGGCTTCAAGAGAGCCTAACGTATCCGTTTTAAGTATTATGCCTGAAATCTTCCTTGAAAGCCTTAGAGATGAAACCTCCTCCGAAATGGATTTCATGATGGTTTCGATCTTACTGTAGTCGTCTACAACTTGGATGGGTGCTCCAGCTATAGCACCCTCAAGATTTGGAGCGACAATTTTGACTCCCGCTGCAGCTGAAACCTCACCTACATTCATAAATTTATCTTCAGGTGAACGCATTTCATCTAAGGGTTTAGGTAAAAGTAGAGCTCTAACCCTGCTGACAATGGGCTTTTCCAATCCTCCTACAACTATGAGATCGCCGCGTCTAATCACACCATCATATATTATCACATCCAACGTTAAGCCGAGTCCAGGTTCCTCTCTAACCTCTAAAACTACGCCTTTAGCTGGACCTGAAGTGAACCTTAACCTTTCAGCCATAAATCTCTGGGTTAAGCCGGCTAAAACCATTAAAAGTTCCGGGAGACCTTCACCAGTTTTGGCGCTTGTGGGAACTATGGCGACGGTTTTTGAGAAATCTTTAATTCTATCAAACCTGTCGGAGGAGAAGCCGAACTTGTAAAATTCATAGATTATATTTTGGATAAGTTCGTTGAGCCTTCTAACCACGAGGCTGCTCTGTCTTTTAAGGCTTTCAAGAAATGAAGCATTTTCAATAGGCTTCCAACCTGGAATTCGATCAATCTTGTTTGCAGCCACTAGAAATGGAGTTCTCCTAGACCTTAAAATCTCAACGGCTTCGTAGGTTTGATTTTCAAAGCCTTCAGTAATATCGATAACCAATATGGCTATATCGGCTATTGATCCACCTCTCCTTCTCAAATTCACAAAGGCTTCATGTCCAGGAGTATCTATGAAGAGAAGGCCTGGAATTTGAATATTACCCTTAATGGATTTGAGAAGGGGGCCGCAAATATTTCTTAAAACATTCCAAGGAATAAAACTTGCACCTATATGTTGAGTCATAGTGCCAGGTTCTCTTAAAAGGACAGCTGTTCCTCTAATTTTATCTAGAAGTGCAGTTTTACCTACATCTACATGGCCTAAAACGCATACTATAGGCTGCCTTATTCGCTCATCTCTAGACAAATGTAACCCTCCGAGAAGCCAAAATATTAGATGTAAAATTATGTAAAAAAGTTTCCTGCAATTATATCCAACGTTCACATCCACGAGAATAATTGAATATTTCATCATCGTTGAAGAAAATGCTTAACTCTCTTCCAGCAACCGCCTCAGAGTCGGCTGCATGGACAATATTCATTGTAACATCCAATCCAAAATCTCCTCTAATACTTCCAGGCTTAGCCTTATATGAACAGGTATCACCGATCAATGTTCTGACAGCTTCCACAGCATTTCTACCCTCCACAACTGCCACGACAACAGGTCCTGAAGTTACATGGTCTATGAGCTTTTCGAAGAATGGTTTACCTCTATGAACAGCATAGAGTTTTTCAGCAGCATCCCTTGAAACCCGAATCATCTTCAATGCAGCGATCTTCAAACCTTTCCTCTCAATTCTTGAGAGAACTTCACCTATAAGTCCCCTAGCAACTCCATCAGGTTTAACCATTAGGAAAGTCCGCTCAACTTTCATTTAAAACCCGTAGATGAAATAATAAACTAAAATTTTTAAATTATACTGTTATTTGGAAGCTTTAGATTTATGAAGCTTTCTAACCCATCTAACCTTATGGGGTTTACGGCGAAGTTTCAACATACTCTTCTTACATTTACTTGAACAGAAGTAGAGAATTGAGCCATCACTCTTAACGTAAATTAAACCTAAACCTTTCGGTATGATTGAACCGCAGAAACTGCAGCGTTTAACCCGTAAACTCAACCTTTAATCCCCCACTATCTTGGAGTAAGTTTTCTAGCCTCTCTTTCAGTCTCCCTTAACATGAGGATATCTCCGATACGTACAGGCCCCTTAACATTTCTAGTTAATATTCTTCCTCTATCCCTTCCCTCGAGAACTCTAACCCTAACCTGTATAACCTCACCTGTAACTCCAGTTCTACCGATTATCTGAATGACTTCTGCGGGAGTTGAATCTGAAACACTACTCATAGTGCCACCACTTCATATAGAGCATAGAATAGTTAGATTTATGCTTTACTGAATTTACTTCTTTTCCTTCCTGCTTGAAGGTTTTTCCACGCCTCCAGCTCTAATCTTATTCACTTCATTAACTATCTCTTCAATCAGTTGGGCAGCATCGCCGGGATCAACTATACATGCAGAGGCTGCTGCAACATCTATTCCAGCAGAACGGCCTAAAGTCACCTTGCTTGGAACATAGACATATGGAATCTTTCTTTCATCGCAGAGTAATGGTAGATGGGCCACTATTTCAGGTGGATCCACATCCTCAGCTATTAAGACTAGTTTTGCTAATCCCCTCTCCACAGCCTTCGTGGTTTCATTAGTTCCCTTTCTAATCTTGCCAGTATCCCTCGCGATCTGTAAGGCTTCACAACTTTTCTCAGCAAGTTCTGAGGGAACCTCAAATCTAACATAGAAAGGTTTAGACATTCATCTCACCTCTAAATTCATCGAATCATGCAACATAAAATGAGAATTCATATTTTTAAATTTTCCGACTATGGATGCGTATAATAAAAGGTTAAGGGTTCATTGACATCGTCAACTCTAACATATCCAAACCTGATGAATTGAACTTTATCATCAATCTTCAGCCTCTTACAGTCATAATCACAGAAACCTTCAACAATTGAGGCGTCGGGCATAATTATTCTTGCCTTGACAATACGATCCAATGGAAGCCAATGGATGATCCTAATTTTAGGTGATAGTGTGAAGCCTTGAAAACTGCCCTTAACCTCACCATTTAAACTTTCAACTTTAAAGTTGAGAAAGCCCATAAGCCTATATGTTTCGCCAATCTTCATTGAACTTGCATCTGAACCTGAAATGTAGACTAAAATTGAATTAGCCTCAGGTTTTAAATGTATCTCTCTGAACCCTTTTTCAGGAAAACTTGGATGTAAAGGAATTCTAGCTGTAACGGTTTTCTTCAATCCGGTAATTCTAAGTTTAACTGGATCACTTATGAATGAATATCTATTGGCTAACGGTTCGATTAAACTTCTATTAATAGAGTAGAGATTTTCAAGAGAAATAGAAGATTCTATAGGTTTTACACCTACTTGGAGAATTATCTCCCTTATAGCTTCAGGTAGAAAACCTCTCCTCCTTAAAGCGCGAAGAGTGCCTAGTCTAGGATCATCCCAAGATTTAAATAGGCCGCGTCTAATACCATCAGCAATTTTCGATTTACTTAGAACCCATCCCTTCAACTTCAACCTGCCGAAATGGATTGCTTCAGGAAAGCTCCAGCCAAAGTATTGATAAATATATTTCTGTTTAACCGTGTTGCTCATATGTTCCTTACCCCTTAAAATATGTGAAATTTTCAGTTCATGGTCATCTATTGCACAAGCAAAGTTATATGTGGGCCAAACCCAAAACTTATCTCCAACTCTTGGATGAGGCCACTTTTCAACATCGATTATTCTGAAAGCAACCCAGTCTCTGATAGCTGGATTGGGATGCGACATCTCTGTTTTAACCCTAACCACAGCGGAACCTTCAACCATTAAACCTTCAACCATTTTCTCCCAGAGCTCTAAATTCTCTTCAACAGCTCTAGATCTACATGGACATGGAGTTCCAGCCATCTTATATTTTCTAAATTTTTCACGGCTACAGGTGCAGACATAGGCTCCACCAAGCTCAAATAGACGCTTTATATGATTATAGTAGATGGAAATCCTATCTCATTGAATATATTCTTCATCCCACTTAGCGCCGAGCCATAGAATATCCTCTCTAATCCAATCATAAACATATGGAAGAGGCCTCTTAGTTTTGGGATCAGTATCTTCGAAACGCAATATGAAATGTCCATTATACATCTTTGCATATTCATAGCATAAAATTATGGGTCTAGCGCTTCCAAGGTGAAGGGGAGCGTCAGGGTTAGGTGCAAACCTCGTTCTAACCATCTCAAATTTATCGACATTTGGAAGTGGAGGAAGCCCTTTAACCTCCTGTTTTCTCTCAACCTCTAAGAGCTCAGGCCAATTAGAGCTTAAAATATTATATTGCTCCTCCATGCTTAAAGAGTTAACCTCCTCGACGATCTCCTTAACCAATGGGAGAAGTTCTTTAACTCTGGATTTGAAAGCTGGAAGTTCAAAGAGAACTTTTGACAGAACAGGGCTAACCTTAGCTTCACCTCTATGTCTGTATGCATTTAGAAGAGCATGCTTCCTAATAGCAGTGGCAACTTCAGGGGGAAAAGTTTTATTCAATGTGGATCACCTCTACATGTGGAGATAAAGCAAAGAGATA
>QMRB01000018.1 GCA_003649185.1 Thermoproteota archaeon
ATTCCGAGGAATCTGGGGAGGCCTGCTCCTGACCCGATGAAGACGGCGTCATAGCCCATCTTGAATAATTCATCTATCTTTATCATCTTCCCGATTATCACGTTCGTCTCGATCTTAACTCCTGGGCTCTTGATGTATTCTATCTCTTCCCTCACGATCCTCTTTGGAAGCCTAAACTCTGGAGTTAAATTCTCCCCGCTTAAAACACGTTTACGGAGATAATTTAAGAGGCATGTTAAACATTCATGAGTGCAGAATGTTAAGTATCTGCGTGTTCTCTCCTTTGTGATTTCAGGTGTAACTATGATTAAGCCTAAAACATTTTCAGGTAACGGTTGATTTAAATAGGAAATTAAAGATTTTAAATTCCCATTATTTCTAAAGTTGGATATTTTATCTTGTTGAAATTTCTGTTATACATTAAAATTTATTGTTAGTATGTGTTAAAAGAAAAATTAATGATTTTAAGTTGTAATTAATGGTGAAAAATTGTGGTTTTAATATGTTATGGAAACTTCTCAGATGCAGGTTTACCTGCAATACCCCAATTTTCCTTTGGAATTTCATGTATAATTATCGTTACTGCCTCGGCAGGTATATTTAACTCTTCGAAAGCCTTTGTAACCTTTTCTATTACTTTTTCTTTAAATTTTAAATCTCTTCCAGACCAAAGATAGACATGTATTACAGGCATTGATATTCTCCTCCAAAATATTTTCATATCGTTAACTTTGTTCTCCCATTGTTTCAATAAATATCTTTCTCCTTCTAGGGCCGTCAAATTCGCATAGGAATATTCCCTGCCATCTTCCTAAAACTATTTCTCCCTCATTTATTATCAATGTAAGACTATGTCCAACTAATGTTGACTTTATATGTGCTGGTGAGTTTCCCTCTAGATGCTTATAGTCATCTTTGTCAGGCACATTCCTCCGCAAATTTTCAATAATATCTCTTGTAACATTTGGATCGTAATTTTCATTTACAGTTATTCCTGCAGTTGTATGTGGAACAAATATTATGCAAATTCCATTTTCAATTCTACTCTTCGAAACCATTTCCCTAATAGTTTCCGTTATATCCACGAATTCTACTTTTCTTTTCGTTTTAACCTCTATGACTTTCATATTTCATTTTTAATTTCACCGAAATTTATCGTTTATCATAATGTTTATATCTTGAAGTTTGCCACAGGTCTATTCGATGTGAAATGAGAATTGCGGTGGCAAGTTTTTCTCATGAGACATGCACCTTTGTTCCTCAAAAAACAACCTACGATCTACTTAAAGATGGAATTGTAAGAGGTAACGAGATTTTCAATTATGCGAAGAGTTTTCCAAACTACATACGAGGTTACATGAAAGTTGCTGAAGAAGAAAATGTAGAATTGGTAGGCGTGTTGGCTGCTGGAAGAAGTAAAGCTCTGGGATATAGTGGTTGGATTACCCGTGATGCATTTGAAAAAATTATGGGTGAGATGATAGATGGCTTCAAATCTCTATCTAATATTGACGGCATCCTCCTAGCACTTCACGGTGCAATGGCCGTTGAAGGAATCCCTAAACCTGAAGCAGAAATAGTTAGACGTATAAGAAAAGTTGTCGGAAAAATTCCAATAATGGTTACTTTGGATCTTCATGCCAATGAAGATCATGAGTTGGCTGAAGTTGTGGATGCTGTTTTCATTCTTAAAACTTATCCCCACGTCGATTCAGAAGAGATTGGTATGATTGCTGCAAGATGTATGGTTAAAACTATTAGAGGAGAATTCAAACCGGTCATGGCTTTTAGAAAACCGAAAGTTGTCTCGGCAAGTATTTTTCAAGCCACTGATAGGCCTCCCATGAAGCTTGTTTATGATAGATGCCGCTACTGGGAGAGGAGAGGAGTTTACTGTGCTTCAGTAGCTGCCGGATATGCCTATGCCGATGTACCTGATATAGGTGCCTCAGTCTTCGTAGTTACAGATAACGATAAAGAATTGGCTGAGAAAGCTGCCCAAGACATTTCCGATCTTATATGGAGTTTAAAAGAAGAGTTTGCAAAGAAGCTTCCAAAACCTAGCGAAGGTGTAGCTGAAGTAATTAGAATGGTTAGGGAAGGTAAAAGGCCAATTCTAATAGCTGAACATAGCGATAGATTGGGTGATGGAACCCATGTATTGAATGAACTTATAAGGCAGGGAGCTAAAAATTTCGTGGTAGGTGGAATTGCAGATCCTATGGCTTTAAATAAACTTAAGAAGACTGCGAAGATCGGCGACCATGTAACCATTAAAATTGGAGGATGGGCTCATCCAATTTCAGGGAAACCTGTAGAGATTACTGGCATTTTAGAATATCTAGGTGAAGCAAACTATACGCTTGTAGGTCCTATGGGTAAAGGGAGAAAGGTACATGAAGACTTAGTGGCTGTGGTAAACATGGGTGAAGGACGGCATGTCATAATCTCTCAGAGACTTAGAGCCCCTATGGATGATCAAGGTTTCATTGCACTAGGAATTAATCCTAGAGAGAAAGATATAATTGTATTGAAGGATAGGGTTCATCACAGAGCCTTCTGGGATAATGTTGTCGCATTGGATTTCCCTATAGATGCTCCTGGACTGGGTCCTGCAGACTTGACAACATTAGAGTATAAGAATGTTCCTGACGATTTCTATCCGATTGGAAGTAAGTGGAGACAAGATAAATCTTAAATCTCCATTAAATTTTTATTCCAAAAGCTTCTGCAAATCTTCTGATCTTTTCATATTCCTCTAAAAATCGATACCCCTTCCCAGTTAATAAATACATGTTTCTATCCCCCTCCTTAACGATGTCTATAAGATTTTTCTCCTTTAACTTTTCAATGTATTTTACAAGTCTATCATGGGATAGATTTGCACCATATAAAATCCTAGTAATGCCTGTCTTACCACCATCCTCCTTAATCGTATTCAATATATCCACCATTATCCGAATTCTCGATCTATATTCTCTCTTCAATTCTATCTACCTATTCTTATGAGCATTATTAGCATTGAGAGAAACGCGGTAAATTGAAGTATATGTCCAACCATGTAGAATCTTAAATTTATAATGGAGAATGCAAATGCTATATGGCTTAATAGTAGAAGTGAAAAGGCAATTAAAACAAGCATTGCATTTATATTTCTCTTCTCGGAGAAGTTTATGAGCGTCTGTATCACCACATATATTAACATTGTTATCTCTATGAGTTCGAAATATGGATTCAATATTATTGGAAATATTGCAGGAAGAATAGTGCTGGTCTTCTTTCTTTCAGTGTAAGCTATTATGAAGAATCCGTAGGCCATTATCCTAAGTATCCCATATATTACACCTATAGTGTATGTTAATCCCAAGATGTTTCTACTTCCACCCATATTAGCCATTATCATAACTACATATATCAATGAGAAAACTCTTACAAACATTCCAGTTCCAAGAATGGAGAAGCCGTAATACAAGTGCATGAGGCTTCTATTCTCTGTAAGCTTGTATGCCCTCATAGAGTAGTAGGCCACCAGTAAACTTATAATCGCGCTGGCACTCTCCATAAATAGATCTGATCTAAGTATACTAGCCATACAGTGCTTCTCTCCTCATGCAACTTATAATTTTAATGTATGATTCGTCTAGATGAATTCTGCACTGGAAATATATAAAGAGTTTTCCCTTTTATGCCTGGTGATACAAAGTGAACGGAAAGAAGAAAGTTTTATTGGCTTCGATCCTCCCTATTCTTTTAGTGTCGATTATAGCTGTGTCGAGCAATGCGTTAGCATTCAGCGGAAACCATAGAAGAGAACTATTAATCTACAAGTTTAGAGGTTTAGCCATAGGTCCTGAGGGAAATGTACATAAACATTTCATTAAAGGCATAGTGGGTTTAGGGGCTGTAAAAGCAGATGGATCAGTAAGGTTTAAAGCAATTAAAGGCTATGCAAAGATTGATGGAGAAATATATAACATTACATATGTTGTTGGAAAAATTTATCATATTAGAAGGTTGAATGGACACTTCATTGGATTAGTGTTGATTAAAGGTAAAGCTTTAAATGTTCATGGTGAAGTCTACAATTTCACATTGCTTGGAAGAGCGATCTTCTCAGGTGAGAAGAGAGCTGCATATCTAGTTCTAAGCGGAATAGCCAGTAACGGATCTAATCATTATCTATTAGTGCTGGAGGGTGTGCTTGGAGCCAAAGCTGTAAGCTCTCTAGAATCAAGCTCCGAAAACTTATAATTTCCCTATTTTTATCACATGTTTAAATGAATATTCAACCAATATTATTTAAGTTTCAAATATGATTATCTATGGGCAGAACTTTTCATGGTGATTGGATTTGAAAGATAAGTTTAAGTTTCTCGGAAAACTTCCACCACACCTCCTTAAAGAGCTCGTTTTAAAGAGAGTTGGAAAGCTTGATCCAAGAGTTCTGGTGGGACCTAACATAGGGGAAGATGCAGCTATAATTGATCTCGGCGAGAAAGTTTTAGTTGTCCATTCAGATCCCATTACAGGAACCTCGGAAAATATTGGATGGCTCTCTCTATGTGTAAGTACAAATGATGTAGCTACTAGAGGGGCTAAACCACTCTGGGTTTCCGTGGTTATTCTGCTTCCAGAAAATTCCGACATGGATCTTATAGATAAAATCACATCTCAACTTGATGAGGCTGCTAAGAAGCTGGATTTAATGATTGTTTGCGGTCACACCGAAATCTCTCCAGGTTTAGATAGACCAATCTTAGTTACAACAGCCTTAGGTGAAGCTTCCAAATCGAATTATGTAACTTCAAGTGGATGTAAAGTTGGAGATGCAATATTGCTGACTAAGGGTGCCGCCATAGAGGGAACTCTGATATTCGCTGCAGAATTTGAAGATTATCTTAAAAATAAAGTTCCAGTTGAAATTATTCAGCGTGCTAAAAGCTTTCTAGAAAAGTTGAGTGTTTTAAAGGAGGCCATGCTAGCTGTTGATGTTGGAGGTATATCAGCAATGCATGATCCAACTGAGGGAGGAGTTATAGGTGGATTGCAAGAATTATGCTGGGCTAGCGGTGTAGGATTCAAATTGTATGAGGAAAAAGTCATAATAAATGAAGAGACAAGAATAATTTGTGAAGCCGTAGGTGCTGATCCTCTAAAAACTATAAGTTCAGGTTCTCTACTGATAGTTATCAATCGAAACTATGCTGATAAACTGGTTGAGAGATTAAGAGCAGAAAATATTCCAGTCTCTGTTATCGGAGAAATTATAAATGCTGAGGAAGGTTTCAAACTCATAAGAAAAAATGGTGAAGAAATTAGAGTGAATGAACCGGTAGAAGATGAATTATGGAGAATTTTAAGAGAGTTAAAACAATTTTAATTTCATTTTCTTATATACTCAGTAAGATCCTTTTGGAAACCTCTATCCCTAATCTTCAAAACGTATTTTGTCACCTCTTCTGGGCCGGTGAACTTTAAATTTAAAAGTTTATTAAATCCCCAATCAGCACACTTTAAGCTTGAAATTATAGATGCTATTGTTACCGCTTTCTGAATATCGCCAGTAATCTTATATGTGGCTAGAAATGATCCACACCAAACGTCACCTGCCCCTGTAGTGTCAACTACTTTTTCCGTCAAATTTGTCAATGCAGGTATCATCGATACTTCACCATTTATTTTTATAATGGCGCCCAATTCCCCCAATGTTATAACCAACATTTTCACATATCTCAAAAGGTTCAATGCATGGATGAGCGAGTCGGTTCCAGTCAGCTTCTTCGCTTCAAATTCATTCACTATGAAGATATCGGTCTTCCTCATTATGTTTCTAATATGCTTCATACTGTATTTCCTATCCATATATCCACTCCACGTATTGACAGAGATTTTAGTTTTAGGTGAATATCTCTTCACTCTATCAATTATCTTCTCAACTTTTTCCGGTTTCATTGGAGATATATGTATCATAGTTTTTCTTGTAATCCATGATGCTGGAATGCTGTCACTTTTAATATGTTTTCCCGCACCTATAATCACCTTATCATATTTGGCATTCCATTTTTCATCATAACTTATGGTAAACCTTGTTGATTGCTCATTTACAACTTTAATAATTTTCTTTTCAAATAAGTCGAGTATCGACATATATTTGAAATCGCTTCCTACAGCTGAAACAATTCTCACATCGTCAAATAATGTTCTTGCAGCAACTGCAGCATAGAGTGCAGCTCCACCAGGCTGCATTCTCTCTCCATTAACATTTTTAACATGATCCATTGATATGTGACCCACGAATACTATTGGTCCTTTCACTAAAACTCACCATTAAAATTGTCTAAATGGCATAACAGCATAATATATAAACTTTCATTATAAAATATAGATTGCCCCTTTTCACCATTTAAGAAAATTTGAATTGCACAATGTTCATAATGGATTCGAATTTCAATTGTTAATAAACTTTATAATGTATTGCATGTTTAAACTGTAACCTTGAAATCAGTTAAACTATTAAATTTTGAAGTTAATATTCTTCTAGGTGCATTAGAATTGAAGATCGCTGTCTTTGAAGATGAATTATATTCTAGGTTTCATCCTCTTATCCTGCTTCGACCCGTATTTGACTTAAGGATTGGATATAAATCCATACTGGATAGAATTAAACATTTCTTCAATGTTAACTCCTGCATGCTATTCGTTAGAGATTATCTCAAGAAAAGCGTTAAAGAAGCTCATAGAAGCGATTCAGTGAATGTGAAATCCAACATGTTTGACGAGATTTTATTTGTGAATGGAAGATTGATTCCGAACAATACTTTAAAGTTTTTCTTCAATAGAAAAGCTGAAAGTAAAAATTTTGTTTTATTGGGACCTGACAAAAAATCTATAATCCTTGCAAAATTGAATGGAAATCTCCTGGAAACTTTTCTAGATTCAAGCATCCGTGACGTTGTATCTGCAAATTTACTGTCAAAGTTTAAAGGTAAAGTTGAATTTTATGTTTCAAATGAAAAATTGTTAATTGAAAATATATGGGATCTAATAGTTTTAAATGAGCTTTTCCTAAAGGATGATTTCGACAATTTTATAGGTGAAGGAAAATGTTTCGGCAATATAGATCCAAAAGTTTTAATCTATGGTTCCAAAGACGATTTATATATTGGTGAAGATTCAGTGATAGAAGGAAATGTTACAATAGACGTTAGAGAGGGCCCCATATATATTGGCAGAAACGTGGAGATTAATGGTCCATGTAGAATTGAAGGTCCAAGCCATATAGGCGACGACTGTAAAGTTTTAAGTGGAGCTAGAATTAGAAAATATTCGAATATCGGTTCCATCTGCAGAATCGGCGGGGAAATTGAATCCTCAATCCTACATGGATTTGTAAATATGTATCATCCAAGCTTTATAGGTCATTCATATGTTGGTGAATGGGTGAATATTGGAGCCTTCACAGTTACAAGCGACCTGAAAAACACTTATGGCCATGTAAGGGTCAAAATTAAAGATGATTTGAAAGATACCGGATTAATCAAACTTGGAAGTTTCATAGGAGACCATGTCAAAACATCTATTAACACATCTATATTTGCAGGTAAACTTATAGGAATATTCTCCCATCTGTTTGGATATATATTTGATAATGTTCCGTCATTTACAATCTATGCGAAGAGTATGGGTATTGGAATTTTCGAATTAGACTTGGAATCGGCTATAAGAACTATGAATAGAGTCTATTCTAGAAGGGGGAGAACAGTGATGGAGTATGAGATTGAATTGGTCAAATATTTATATAGCTGGACTTGCAGTGAAAGAAAAAAGTTTAATGTGGTTAAAGGTAGATTTAAATTTCCAAAATAATAAAATATTTTGAAATTTGAATTGTAGGGGATTGATTTGCTGGAATTGTAGCAAATTTCCTCAACAAAATCTCCACAAAAACCATAATCCATCAAGAAGAAAAGGAAGAGAATTATTGGAAAAATATTCTGCTAAAATTTGCCATTATAAAATTGAATCCCTGCCAGAAGAGACTACTAGTAACCATTTATTTAAATTATAATGATTTTAACCATACTCTCTCCTCTATGACCATTAATATTTCCCAGAAACTTAACATACCAGTTTCAACAATTAAATGGAATCTCAGAGTTTTAAGGGATCTTGGACTTATAACTGCAGGTTCCAAGGAGAATAAAAAAATTAAAGTAGGTTTAACTAAGGCAGGTATATTCATCGCAAAACGTCTATTTGAACATGCTATCATTTAATTTTTCATTCTCAGCATATTTTACTTCGATAAGTTGTTCATTATGTAAAGATGTTTTCAAGTAAATTTGAAGCCATAAAATTACTTTACCATGTATTAATCAATATCATTATATATCCGTTTCAATTTATAAGTTTATGAATCTTAATTGTGGGGTGTTTATTCTGTCCAATAATTTGGAGAATGAGGTTGGCGGAGAAAATTATAAAGTTCTATATGAGGTTGATGCTACCAATCTGAAGGATTCTGATAAACATCGACGATGGCTTCGTTCTGCAGCTTTCATATCAATATATCTCGTCATAGTCTACATACTCTACTTCTTCATATTTGAACTTTCATTGATAGTACTCCTTGCAATAATGTTCTTTACACCGTCATGGTACATTCCATCCTTAGCTGTCTATAAGATAACTGATAAAGGAATAGTTGACGATAAGGAACATATAATTCCAATACATTCAAAATATAAGTTTATAGCCAATGAGGAGAGAAAATTTGTCACTATAAAGAAGGGTAGACGCGAACTTTTCATGATTTATACTCCTGAACCAATGTACGTTATGCGTTTACTGGAAGGTCTCTCCAAATCCTTAAAGAGCTAAATTACAGTTAATTTTATTTATTAATTTACTTCTTCTCTATTGACGCCTATACTTCTTGCTTGGAGGGATTGTCGACTTGTCAGTTGAAGTTAAAGTTAGAGTTGCCGAAGCTAAAACTAGAGATGTGGGAAGAAAAATCATCCGTCTAGAACGTTCCGTTATGAAGAAGCTTAATGTTGGTCCCGGCGATTTTGTCGAGATTATTGGTCCCAAAGGATCATCTGTATGTCAAGTTTGGCCGATATATGTTAGTGATGAAGGGAAAGGTTTCGCCCGAATCGATGGAATAGTGCGAGAAAGTATTGGAGTGGGGATAGGGGATATAGTCTCTATGAAGAAGGTTGATGTTCAACCTGCAAGTAGAATCATTTTAGCCCCCACCACTCCTATAAGATTTGGCCCCGACTTCGTCGAATATGTGAAGAATACTCTGATGGGTAAACCTGTATCTAGAGGGGAGACAATAATAGTTCCAGCATTTACAACAGAGCTTCGCTTCATAGTTGTCTCTTCCCAACCCACCCAACATGTTTACGTTACATTAGATACTGAAGTTGAAGTGAAGGAGGAACCTGTAAAGGAAGCTGCTTTGACGCGGGGTGTTCCAAGGGTTACATGGGAAGATATAGGTGACCTTGAGGAGGCGAAGCAGAAGATTAGAGAGATAGTTGAACTTCCATTGAGGCATCCGGAAATTTTCACGCATCTAGGTATTGAACCTCCTAAAGGAATACTGCTATATGGACCTCCAGGTGTAGGTAAAACTCTTCTAGCTAAAGCTTTGGCAAATGAGGTTGGAGCATATTTCGTATCGATAAATGGTCCAGAAGTGATGAGTAAATTTTACGGTGAATCTGAAAAGAGGGTGAGGGAGATCTTTGAAGATGCTGAGAAGAATGCTCCCTCAATAATCTTCATAGATGAAATCGATGCTATAGCGCCTAAAAGGGAGGAGGTAACCGGTGAGGTTGAGAGGCGAGTTGTAGCTCAGTTACTTGCATTAATGGATGGTTTGAAGGGTAGAGGTAAAGTGATAGTTATAGGAGCTACGAACCGGCCGCAAGCTTTAGATCCAGCCCTCAGAAGGCCTGGAAGATTTGATAGGGAAATTGAAATTCGGCCGCCGGATAAGAATGGACGGAAGGAAATTCTTCAAGTTCATACGAGAAATATGCCTCTAGCAGATGATGTGGATCTTGAAGAATTTGCAAAGATAACTCACGGATATACTGGAGCCGATTTAGCTGCATTGGCAAGGGAGGCGGCAATGACCGCTCTCAGAAGATTTCTTCCCGAGATCGATCTTTCTCAACCCTCAATACCGGTAAATGTTCTTCAAAAACTTAAGGTTACCCGATCCGATTTTCTGGAAGCTATGAAGTTTATTCAGCCAACCCTTTTAAGGGAGATTTACATTGAGGTTCCGGAGGTTCATTGGTCCGATATTGGAGGATTAAATGATGTTAAACAAGTTTTAAGAGAAGCTGTTGAATGGCCCCTTAAATATCCAGAGATCTTTAAAGGGATGGGTATAGTTCCGCCTAGAGGTATACTTCTTTACGGACCTCCCGGAACGGGCAAGACTCTTCTAGCTAAAGCCGTGGCTACTGAAAGTGAAGCCAACTTCATCTCTGTTAGAGGGCCGGAATTGCTGAGTAAATGGGTTGGCGAATCCGAGAAGGCAGTTAGAGAAGTGTTCAGAAGAGCTAGACAGGCAGCTCCATGCATAGTTTTCTTCGATGAAATCGACTCAATAGCGCCTGCCAGAGGATATAGAATGGACAGTTCAGGTGTGACTGATAGAATAGTTAATCAATTGCTAGCTGAAATGGATGGAATAATTCCTTTACAGAATGTTGTAGTTATCGCGGCCACTAATAGGCCGGATATAGTTGACCCTGCATTGTTAAGGCCTGGACGCTTCGACAGAATAGTTTATGTTCCTCCACCTGACAAGGAGGCGAGAAAGGAGATCTTCAAGATTCATTTGAGGAATACTCCTCTGGCCGACGATGTTGATTTAGATCTACTATCCGAAAAAACTGAGGGATATACTGGAGCCGACATCTCCGCCCTATGTAGAGAAGCAGTTTTAGCTGCTCTGAGGGAAAAATTCGAAGTACAGCCTTTATCCATGAAATATTTTGAAGCTGCTCTTAAAATTGTTCCTCCAAGTCTCAAATTAGAAGATGTAGAAAGATATGAGAGGATGGGTAGAGAGTTAAGGCGAGCAATAACCTAAAATAAAAAGAAAAATTAAAAATTTATTTTTCTTTTAAGCTTTTTCTTAGCTCTTCGATTCTACGCTGAACACCTTGGATTTCCTGTCTAATATCCTCCATTTCCTCTTCTAAAGCTTGCTTATAATCTTCAAGCATAGCTAATTCATCCTCAAGTGTTAGAGGTGGTGGAGGCGGCGGATAATACATGGGATACATTGGAGGGGGTGGATAGAATTGCTGATATGGTTGCACTTGCTGCTGTGAAGGGGTCTGTTGGGATTGTTGTGACGGTTGCTGCTGGTAGGGTGGATAGATCGGCGGAGGCATATACCAATAGTATCTTCTTCTCCATCTCCTTCCGTATCCTGGTTGAGACATGAACTCTTCACCCATCAACATATGTTCATTTAATTATTTTAAGGTGGTGTCGCACTAGTCGTTGGTTGGAGAGATGTGAACATGGATTGAAAACCTTTGCTCCAAGCATCCATCGCCAGCTTAAAGGCTTCAATGTAAAGTTTCCAGTAATATGTTGAGAGCATTAGTCCGAAGAGATCATAGATGAAATTCATTGGGGGATATGGAGCTGGATAGTAGTAAGGGTTCCAATAGTATGGCGGCATCATTTATATCACCACCATGCTCTCGGCCATGCATAGTATGATGGATACATTAGCCATGGATTATACCATGCATAGTATGGGTAGAAGCCGTACCCGTAAGATGGGAACCATGGATAGTACCATCTAGCTCCCCATGGAGCTCCGAAGAGCCACCAGCATGATCCTCTTCCGAAGAGCCAGCCAGGCCTCTGCCATGGAGGCAGGTAGCTGAAAGGTCCTCTTCCAGGCCATGGCCCTATCCATCCTCCTCTTCTACCTCCCCAACCCATTTTCTCACCTCGAAATATTATGTTGCATTTTAAAATATATATTTTGTGCTATAGCACAAAATCATTTAACAGCCTTCCTGATTATTTTGAGAATAATATATCCTAGAATCGAGCCTGGAATACTGCTTGCGAGAAATGCTATGATAAATGCTTCAACCGCCATGTTTTTTCCAACAGCCGGCCCAACTATATATGCGCTTAACAGTGCCCCTATGAATGTTCCCATAGGCTCCGACAATGCCGCTTCATCCCTTCTAGTTATCCAATATATCAATCCAACTATGAATCCTCCAGGTATTCCACCTGGAAATGCGAAAATTGTACCTACACCCAAAGAATTTCTAATTATACCCGTTATAGTTGCACCTAGAATTGCATATAAAGGTCCAACTAAAACTCCAGTTAAAGCATTTATCATATGTTGAAAAGGATAACATTTAGTTGGACCTACTGGAAAATAGAATGGTGATAAAATAACAGATAAACCTGCAAGCGTCGCCGTTAAAGCAAGCTTCTGTAAACTTCCCCTCACACTACTCAACTTTATCATCCCCTCCCTGAGTTAATCTTAAATTCATTAATGAATATTGCGTATTGATGTTGATTAAAATAAATGACTTGATAAATCGGAAGACATTGATTTTAGGGGATGTGGGGAAGGGAAAGACAAAGCTAACAATGGATATTATCACAATTTTAACTAGATTAGGATTTTCAGATCAAATTACTGTAATCGACTTTGCACCACCATTAATTGAGAATAATGGAGTGAAGATCGGTGGAAGATTGATAGACTTCAACTTTCAAATTAAATCTATAAAACAATATTTAACAGATCGCTTTTTTGCACCTAGAATGAATGGGAAAAACAGATTTGAAGTTAAACTTTTGGCAAAGTTAAATAGAGAAAAATGTGAACGACTATTTAAAAAGTTTTTAGATAATTTGACATCAATCCTAATAGTGAATGATATAACCATATATTATCAGGTTGACGGCTTAAACTTAATATACGAAGTAGCTAAAAACGTTGAAACTTTCATAGCCAACGCATACTTTGGGGAACGTATCATCGACAAATTTAACAGTAATATTAGTTTGAATGAGAGAAAAATGACTCTAAAGTTAATGGATTTAATGGATAAAGTTATAAATTTAAATGAACTAAGCTCAGTTAAAATAATTTTTTAACTGTAATGAATCTTAGAAGATCAATTCTCACATATTAAATCTCAATATTCTTGCTACATGTAAAATAGAGGTCGGCAACTAACCGCAATCATTCAACTAAATTAAGAATACTGGTCTCTTGAACTGTAAACGAGTCAAAGTATGGGAAATCCTCAAGAAGCTAGATTCAAATTTCAGAGGCGATACCACTTTAAAAGAAAATATTTCATACTAGGTTAAAGATGTAACTTTCATGTTTATGACTTTAGCTGAGAAATATGATCTGAATGGTAGAGATGCATTGATAATAGCTACATTTATTTCATATAAATCTCTGTAATGTATACATATGATAATGAAACTTTATCTTTGGGCAAAATGCAATGGAGAGAATGAATTTAAAGTTCATGGATCCAATTGAAGGATGAGTATACTATAATGATCATTAATTTTAATCTGTTTGATCTTTCATCTAGATAGCTGTATGCTTCGAATTTTCATAGATTTCTTCACCCTAAATTCTTCTATTCAATTGTAAAGCATGTTTTAGATTTATCATTAATGATTCTCTGCTTTTCTAAGCGGATTCATATTCTTCTCCAAGTTGACGAATATTCCAGTTAAACATAATCTCTCTAAACATATTCAATTATCCTTCTTTGAAATAGATTTCTCTTTAAAAGTTCACTTGTGTCGATCCAATATTTCATATTAACCTTCAACCTTCTAGATAGATGCTCTAAAACTTCGTTTAAGTCATCGAACTTTAAAGGTCTACTGGCTAATGCTTTCCTAACACATTCTCTTACAAGCCAAACCCCCAACGGTAAAATATACTCTGGATATGACTCTCTAAGTATGAGGACTGATGCTTGTCTTCCCTCCCTCTCCAAATATTCAACTGTAGCTAATCTAGCAGCATAGTAGCATCCTCCAATCTTAGCATATGTTTTTCTCCCCTCATATGGTTCGAAGTCTCCCCCTATAGATATGAATCTTCTATTAGGGTTCCATGCAGTTCCAGGATACCATGCCTCTATAAGCTCATAGCTCCATTTCTCAGGAAACATTATTACAGTAAATCTGTTTCCAAGCATGTTAGCTTCGAAAACTCTGTACTCGTTGATTAGTGGATTTTTCTTCACAATTTCATCTCTTATCCTTCTTGAGATTGTACTGTCCACTGCCGTTATACTCCATCTTGTTGGAACAAGTTTTCTATTTCTCCTCAATCCAAATGCTCCTACACTGAATGCTCTCTGTATCCTAGTTACAGGTATTCTTTCATGAAATAAATTTATAATTGCATCTGCAGCTTTCAAATCGAAATCGTAATATGCTTTCTCCAATTTATGATCGATTTTAGGATTTATAATGTCAAATTTCTTTAGCGGTGCCGAGGGACCCATAGGTTGAACATCAGCATCTATTAGAAATATTTTTCCGGGAGGCTTTTTAAAGTATGCCTCGGTCTCCACAGGGGAAGTGGCCAATGCCAATTCCTGGGTTAGCTGAATTCTTCTTCCAGCCTCCTCAAATTTCTTCACATTTACAAGAAATTTTCCCCTCACCAATTTAAATCTAAAATCGATTATATCTTCCATCTTCATTTCTATCCATTTTTCCGGATAATCATAGAGATGTGTGTCTCCTAAAATTGGAGGAATTAGAGGTCCCGCATAAACATATGGGTAACCATATCTTCCTATAAATACTCCTGGAGGTGAAGATCCCTCTAATTCTAAGTTTGAAATCAGCTTCTTCACGTTTATATAGGAATAGAATTTCATCATTATTGGACATTTAGGCTTTCCACAGAGTTTTCTTATCCCTCTACAATAGATGCAGATGCTTCTCTCAGAAGTTCTAAACTTAACTTTCCCTATAATATTTAAATCTAAAGCATCTCTATAATCTTCTATCAACCCATCTATCCAAGGAATTTTCCTCTTAACTTTTTTCACAAACTTCTTTTTAGACTTCTCTATCTTCATCGTCTCATTTGAATGATATTTTCCTAGGAAAATAAATTTATTGCTCTATTCATATTTTCAAAAGGTGAACTTGCTTATTGGAGAAATATATTGCAGGTCAATTTTAAGTAGAAGTGGACTTTACGGCATCGATTACTCTATAAATCCATATTTAGGTTGCTTTCATAGATGCAGTTATTGCTATGCTCAATACATGGTTAAGAATAAGCGGATTCCTTCAAATCTCCATTGGGGAGAATACGTCTATGCTAAAATAAATGCTCCAACAATATTGTTAAAGGATTTACGTCGACATACTGCTGGGAGAATTCTGATAAGCAGTGTTACCGATCCCTATCAGCCATTAGAGTTACGTTATAAACTCACCAGAAGAATTCTAAAAATTCTATCTCGAAGAGACTTTGAAGTAACTCTTTTAACAAAATCTCACCTAGTTTTAAGAGATTCCGATATTATTGGAAAATTTAATTCTGAAATGATTGAAGTTGGATTGACCATAACTTTATTAAATGATGAGCTTAGAAGAATTTTTGAACCAAATTCTTCTTCGACGATGAGAAGAATTGAAGCCTTAAGAATCCTTAAAAGTAGAGGTATCAGAACTTTCAGTTTTCTAGGTCCATTAATACCCATCATTTGCGAATGGGATTTAGAAAAATTGTTAAATAAATTATCATCTATAGGGGTAGAGTATATCGTTGTGGATAAGCTAAATATTGGGAGAGGTAATAGAAAATTGTTTGATGAAAGTTTAAGAATGCTACCTACCAAAATAGGTTTAACTATAAGAAAAATTCTCTCAGAAAACTATTTTCAATACTATGATTCTCTAAAAAGAAGAATCTCAATGCTGGCTGACAAGTTTAATTTGAATATTATCTTCTGTTATTAGCAAACAGTAAGTAGCATAACACATTACAAAATAAATCGCTGGAAAACCCCTATTTAAGTAGGGAGTGTTAAATTAATATATGGGGAGATTGTTATTTTGCTTTAACATGTTGAACTAGGTTTTCAACGTTATGGATGGATGTAAATTATGTCGTGGAGTGAAATATTCTCGTATAAAGTTGCAAACATAGTGTCGCTTATTCTATCCTATCCTATAATAGGCATCTTCGAGATGATTTTTCTAGGACTTCTTGAGAATGCAAATTTATCTATAATTCTTATTGGAATAGTATTGCACTCTCTGCTTCCAGTTATAGCTCCACTTGTCTACGGCATTTATAATAGCGGTGACCTATATGTTTCCAGGAGGGAGCATAGACCGCTGTTATTTATACCTGGAATTATGTCTTATATACTTGCAGCTGAAATCTTCTACAATTTAGGCTTTAAAAGGCTTTTCTGTTTGGAGATGATCTCCATCTTCACAAGCATTTTACTTCTATGTTTTTCATTAAAATTGAAAGTGAGCATTCATGTTGCCTCCATAACTATTCCAGTTTTCTTCTTTTATTTGCTGGGATTTGTGCAGGCTGTGCTTTTATCTCCTTTAATATTGTTGGTGAGCTGGGCTAGAATTAGGCTTTCAGCACATAATTTAATGCAGATTTTCATAGGTTTCATTATAGGTTTAACCTCGACATTTCTTTCATTCTATTTTGTCTTTGACATGTCTAGGAATTGAATTTCGTTAAAGTTATAATAAGATTTTATATGTAAAGAAAAATTTATATATATAGATTTTTATAAATCTGGTGGAGGTAGCATTCTTGTGGAGATTAAAGATGAACAGGAGTTGGTTAAGTTGTTAAAGTTGCTGGCACATCCTTTAAGACTGCGCATAATAGCAAGTTTAAGCGAGGAACCTAAAAGCGTATATACCCTTGCCAAAGAACTGGGTAAATCATATCCCCTAATACATTTATATCTTAAAGGCTTGAGAAAGTCCGGTTTAGTAATCCTTGTGAAGAGTGAGAAACGTGTGGAATCTCTTCCAGATGTAAAATACTATAAGGTTAAAGATTTCAAATTGACAATCACACCTAGCCTTATAAGGAAAATTGTTGGAAAGGTGAAAAGAAATGGGTAAATTCGTTGCGTCTATGGTTGCATTAATCATAATTATGATAGGCTTCGGAGTTCCAGCAATATCCATCTATTACTCAGTTAAATATAATTTTAACTCTATTGCCGCAGTAGTAATCTCAATATTTGCACTGATAGGAGGAGGAGTTCTAGGTGTATTAGCAATAGAACAAAATTTATTCGAGGATTATTCAATCGGGTTGAAAACATCAACATTGGATAAACTGAACCTTCTAAGAGCTCATCAGCGGGCGACATTGGAAGAGTTAGATGATATAATAGATGTTTTAAAGGAAATTCGAGACGTTCTGAAGGAGGCTTCCGAAATTGACTGAAAAAGCCAAGCTCAAATATGCGGAGCTCACAGATGAAGAGGCTGTTCAACTTATGAGAAGAAAAATGCTTGAAATGAAAAATCTTCTATTAGAGATAAAAGAACTCTTAAAGATTGCAATAGGTGAATCATAATGTCGGAAAGATTAAAAGAATATGAAGATTATTTTAGAAGGATGCCGCAAGTTAAAATTAGCGGTTCAGGAAGAGTAGGCGATGAGGAGGTATCCATCAACGGCAGCGGCATTATAATGGGAGATCTAAAAACAAAGCAAGTTAAAGTTTCAGGTTCAGCAAAATTTCTGGGAAATGTTAAAGCAGATTTTATAAAAGTTTCAGGTTCAGCATCCTTCAATGGAGATATAAGTTGCGGAGAAATATCCGTATCAGGTTCAGCTAAACTTTCCGGTAAAGTAAAATCCAAAACTTTAAGAGTTTCAGGTTCAATTAACATTGGAAATTCCGCTGAAATTGAAAGTTTAGCTAAATGTTCAGGTTCAATAAGGGTGAACGGCAATTTAAAATGTAAAGGATTAATCGACTTTAAAGGTTCATTTGAGATTTTTGGAAATGTAGATTCAAAAATCTTCAATGCCAGATTGAAGAGACAATGCAAAATTAAAGGTGATCTAAATGCAGATGAAATTGAAATTATTGGAGAGAAGGAAGAACTGGGATTGGTATTATTTGGAGTAACAATTTTTGGATTAAAAGGTGGAGCTGGAAGATTATATGTGAAAAATGTGAAGGCTCATAGAAAAGTTCATCTTGAAAATGTAGTATGCAATGATGTTGTCGGCAAAGTTGTTGAGATCGGTAAAGGATGTGAGGTAAGAGGGACAATAAAATATCATTCGTCGATAAATATACATCCTGAAGCTAAAATATCAAGTAAACCCGTCAAATTCTCATCTTCAAATAGTGAATTAGAATTCTCATCGTTCTCATAATGTTAATTTTTTGTTCAAATTGTTGAGACAAATTTAATTTTTGTGATCATAATCATTTGCGATGTGATGGGAATGGTTGAAGTGGATGCTACTTCATTGAAGCAGAATGGCAGTAAAGAGTTGAGAATAAGAGCCATAATTCTCGGAGGCTTCTTCGCCATGCTCTTCAGCGCTATAAATGGTTATATAAACATAAATTTTGGAATGGGCTTCGGCTACGGTCCATTAGCAGTTATAGTTGCATATGCCCTTTTCCATAAACTTGGGGGCGGTTCAACGAAGAAGGAGTTATCATTCGTTCTAATATCAAGCTCCTCCTCCTTCACAGTTTACTATGCTTTAGGCTTTATACTCTACCTCATTGAACGTGAACATTCAGTTAATCTGCCATCCTGGCTTGCACCTCCAACGGAGATAGTCTTAATGAAGAGTTTGGATCTACAATACTGGATTCTCCCAATTCTCTTCATAGTTGTAAGCTATCTATTAAGCATTCTTGCTGGAGTTCTCTATGCACTGCTTTTGAAAGATGAATTTATTAAGAGTAGAAGAATGATCTGGCCCTACACAGCAGCTTCAGCTTCTCTCATAGACACCTGCTTCAGTGAAGGTGGAAAAGCTAAGCTAATAGGAATCTCGGCAGTTATAGGTTTAATTTTCACCTTTATACAATATATTCCATCCATCTGGGGATTCAATTTAACCCTTATAGATTTAACGCCTTTTCTTCCCAGAGGCTTTATCTTTGCAATTTCTCTCAGTTTAGGCTTCATCTGTATAGGTTATCTTATAAATGTTAATACTTCGTTAAGCCTTATGGTGACAGGGCTAATATTATATCTTCTAATTTCACCTCTCCTAGTATGGCAAGGTATAATTGCATATGATCCGAACTTTATGTCAATGTATAACAATATTCTATTTAATTTTTCAATTTCACCGGCCCTCGGAATCCTCCTATTGGGCGGAGTTCTCCTCTCACTATTCGTCTTCTTTAGAGGAATGTTCAGAAAGTCTAATGGAAAAGTTTCGAAGAATAATGAAACCAATCTAGGATACCTATATCTTCTAAAGATTTTCATGAAGAATTTGATGAGAAATAAACGCTTCCTAACTCTCTATGCTTTCATAGCTATATGTATGCTTACTTTGGCTTGGATTTTAAATCCATTATATCCGTTTCCACCTGTAATTTCAGTATTCTTCATAGCGTACATCTTCTTCTTCGGCAGCTTCATAGAATTCGTCATTACAACTAAAATGTCCGGCGAAACTGGAATGTCCATGGGGGTAACATCGATATTTCTATATGATCTGCCAATATTCAGCCTTGGATATAGAGGCTATACAGGATACTGGGCTTACTCATATTTCCGTCCATCCATAGGGGTTGGAAATGGAATAATCCCCTACCTAAAATATAGGGATGAATTCGACGTCTCCCTTAAAGATATTATAAAAGCTAAAATTGCCGGTTGGATTCCATCCTTTCTTTTCAGCATATTCTTCATAATCTTCCTATGGAAATATGTTGGATTTGGAAATCCCATGATGCCCTCTATAGGCTTTCTTCAAAGTGAAATCTATTTGAAGATGCTTGCAACTGGAAATATTGTTGGAACAATAAATCCCTTAATCTTTATTGGTGCAGGAATTCTAGGTGCAGTTCTAGAATTTCTCACACCAATTTCAATGATAGGTATGGCTTTAGGACTCTTCCTACCGCCAAACTATATTGTACCCTTCGGTATAGGAGGCTTCATAAGATGGTATACTGACAGAAAATTTGGTAAAGAATTTTATAATGAAAAGGGAAGGCTGATAGTTACAGGTTTAATGGCAAGCTCTTTAATCGTTCAAGTAATCATGACCGTGATATTAAATCTAATCATAAAATAAAAAACTTTTTAAGTGATTTTACATCATTTTTGGCTGGATTGGAGGATTATTTATGCCGAAGGCGAAAAAGTGTAATCATGAATGGATTAGACGCCCAAAATATATTAAGGATAAGCAGGGGAGAATTATAAGACTAGAATACTATTGGGAATGCAAAAAGTGTGGAATTAAAACGGACAAGAATCCTTGGAAGTCTTAGAGCCCTCTTCCCCTGCCATTTAATCTTTTTAAAGAGAGATCTTTTAAACTACAGTACTATAATAATATTTAATTGAAATGAGCTATGATATTTCAATAAATAATGGTATTATAGTTGATGGTACTGGTAATCCATGGTATAAAGGCAATATAGCCATTAAAAATGGATACATAGCTGATATTTCAAGGCACCGTAAATTTAAAGCCGACGTGTTGATTGATGCTTCGGGATTGATTGTTGCTCCAGGCTTCATAGATATGCATAGCCATTCAGATTATACCTTACTAGTTAATCCTTATGCTGAGAGCAAGATCATGCAGGGA
>QMRB01000019.1 GCA_003649185.1 Thermoproteota archaeon
GATATTACCATGTAAATTGCAAGCCTTATCGCCTCCTCTTTTGAGGGCATAATTCCGAGCTGTGCAATTGTAAAGCCTAGCAGAAGCATAATCATGGATACCACTGAAAGAGAAATTGTTAGTAAGCCTCCGAGAAATTTTCCGGTAAGCACACTGTCCCTGTAAATGGGGCAGGATAAGAGTAGCATAATTGAACCAGTCTCCTTTTCTTTATTTATTGCATCAAAGCTTAACGCAATTCCCAGTAATGGTCCAACATCACCTATCAACCTTACAATTGATATGGATCCTAACACCAATATATCTGAGAATGGTAATGCTTGATATGCGTGTCCAACAATTGCAAATGAAGATAGAATGGCGAGTGCGGATAGAAGTGTAAGTAGAATCATGAATCTTCTACTTACAATGTTGTCTGAAAATTCCTTTAATGCTATTATAAATGAGTCTGACATCTCTCATTCACCATAAATATTAAAGAAAATTTCTTCCAATGTTGGAGGTTCAAGGGTTAATGTTAAAATATACCTATTCATTTCAGCAACCTTTCTGGAGATTTCCAGTCTGATATCTCTCCCCGAATAGATTATTAATCGTCCATCATCGATTTTAATTTTACTAATATCTCCAATTTCATTCAGAGCGTCAATCAGCTTATCATCTAGATCTGTAACCTCTAAAATTATTTTATAGCCCATCTTACCCATGAAACTTTCAACTGTATCTACAGCTATAAGTTTACCTTTATTGAGAAATCCTATTCTGTGGCATAGTTCTTTAACTTCATGGAGCATGTGGCTTGAAAGGAAAATGGTTAAATTAAACTCTCTATTTAACCTTTTAATGAGCTCTCTGAAGTCGGCTTTGGATTTAGGGTCGAGGCCGACGGTAGGTTCATCCAAAAAGATTATTTTTGGATTTCTAATTAAAATGTTTGCCAATGCAAGTCTCTGTTTCATTCCCCGAGAGAAGGCACCTACAGGTGTATTTATCCAATCATTTAAACCTACAATTTCAATGGATCTTTCAATTCTCTCTTTAATTTCATTTCCGCTAAGATGATTTAATTTCGCAAAGTATTCTAAGTTTCTATAGGCAGATAAATTATAGTAAAAGCTGTATCTTTCAGGTATGTAGCCAGCTATTCCCCTAATTTTTCTAGATTCTCTAATTATATTGTAGCCTCCAACCCATCCATCTCCACTGGTGGGTTGAATCAAACCGAGCAGCATTAAAATTGTAGTGGTCTTTCCTGAACCGTTTGGACCGAGATATCCGAAGATTTCACCCTCAAAAACCTTTAGATATAAGTCGTCTACGGCATGTATTTCTCTTCCATCAGCATAATATATTTTCGTTAAACTTTCAGTTTCAATCATAACTTGCATGGCTCATCTCCTTCCAAGTTTCCTAAAAACGATGAAGACAATTACTATAGCTATCCCCGCCAATGCCAGTCCAAAATATCCCCATTCAACAGGCTTTGTAATAGTGACTCTAATGTCTTTGGAGGAAGATGAAACTTCATTTGATACTGCTTTAACCGTCACAAAGTAATCTCCAGCTGAAACAATGGTTGAAGCATAAATTTTAACCGTGAAGTCTACTGAGCTTCCTGGAGGTAGAAAAATTAACTTTTTAGGGGTAACTTCAACATTCCAATCTCCGGAAGGCAAGTCGAACGATAAGTAGAGGCCGGTGACATTTAAATAGCCAGTATTTTCCACTGTAACTTTAAAGCTTTTTGATTCTCCAGAATTCATCTTGAAATATAATAGCGGAAATTCTGGAAAATAAATGTTTAATCTGTATCCTCCATAAACATTTAAAGTTAAATTTACCTTGTCATATACAGTTCCATCTGCCGTTGACGCTAAAATAGTAAAATTATATTTTCCAAGTTTAGGATAGGCTGGAGGTGAAAGCTCTAAAACAACATTTCTAGATACACCTGCAGGAATGAGTAATCCATGAATAGTTTTACCTGAAACTTTAAATGATGCTCCCCAATCAGAAGATCCGTTAACCATGCTTAGATAGATTGTTTCATCAATGTTACCTAAATTTTTAACGGTAAGTGTAAAGTAGGCTCTCATTCCAACTTCCACATCTATAGAAGGATAATCAACCTGTAAGCATACTTCACGTTTAATACTGAAGGATTTTACAACTCTAATTGAAAGATCAATTATTCTTGAAATTCTACTTGAAACTATCTGAAAACGTAATTGATAATCTCCCGGTTCAGCATCCATTGGAACATTAATTGAAACTTTAAAGTCTACTTCATCACCATTCTTCAAGTAAAGTTTAAGTATTTCATCTCCATTGTGGATGTATTTTGCCGACCATTTTTCAGGTAGATTTAGAAAGGTTAAATTGAAGATTTCTGGAGGACCATTATAATGGACTGATAGATCGAAGCTTACATTTGAACCTGCATAGACCACTTTTGCCGGAAACTTACATTCAACATTTAAACTGCATGGTAAAGGATTTATTACAGCTTTAAGTGGAAGAGAACTCTTATAGGGGACATGAATATAGCTTGCTACAACTTTAAAATAGTATTCTCCTGGCTTAGCATCTATTGGAACATCTAATATAAGTTCAATGGGAATGCTGGAATCGTTTAACAATCTAATTGAATTAACTTCCAAACCAGAATATTTAAAATGAAAGCTCCAATCCAATGGTAAATCTTCAACACTTAAATCCACATCTAAAAACTTGAAGCTTCCAGTATAACTTAAGACAAGATTATATGAAATTTCTTCTCCAACAGATCCAACAACACTTACAGTGGAACACCAAAATTCTACATCGACAAGTCCAGTATAACCTGAAACATGAATTAAATTATAAAACAGAATTATGAAAAATAAGATTGGGAATATTTTTCTCATCTCTAAACACCCAATAAAATATAAAATTTAAAAGGTAAAAAATGTTTTTATGGATATTGTGCATATCCCTGATAGTAAACGCTTGGCGCTGTGCCTGACCCCATCCAAGCCCAATAAGAAACTTTAATCCAATAAATTGTTCCATTCGAACGTGAATCTAGCCAGAATGCCCATCCCTGTCCGAATCTTGGGAGATAATTTGTGTCGAGAACATTTTCTTTGGTAGGATCTAAGGCGTCTATTCTCAACCATACACTGTTATCGCTTGGAGCTGGAGAAATATAATAAAACTCCACATATACAGAGTATGCTCCTGACGGATTTACAGAATGAATGTGGAAGGAATAGTCATCATTGTTGCCTGGATATTTTGGGTTTATATAGCCAGCCATAAAGATCAAAATATCTTTGTTTAGGTTTAACTTCAGAAATGGCATATGCACTGGATATACTCATCAACACTGTTAATAGTATTAATGTTAAGAGTATTTTGACGTTTATTTTCATAGAGATCAATTTAATTTAAACAAAACATATATATATATTTCGTTAATTTTTCTTTGATGAAGAAAAATCTGAAAATATCAATTATTATAATATTCATTCTTTCATTATACTTAGCTCAGATCCCATCAACAGAAAGTCAAGCACCATTTCCATTTCCAAAGAAAGATGAGTATCTTCACATTATGCTCTACGGCAATGGAAGGATAGGTTTATACCTCATGACTGCTTTAAAGAAGCCGCTATTAATGAATATTGATGTTCTCAATTTAAATCTCTTAAAATATGTGAAGAGGATAGGTTTGAGTTTTAAGCCTTCTCATGGCAGATATGGATTGGGGATGATACTTAGAGGAGCCTATGTTGATGAAAATGAGGCTGATGCCGTTGGATATGAGATTGCTAAGACCATAACATATAAGTATTTTGGGGTGGATTGCTCCTCCTCTTTTAAGCAGGTTGTTCGCTGGCCGAAAACTGGAAAATTGGAATGCATCATTCTAAGTTATAGATTTAATATTACCGCTGATAAGTTCTTTAATTTCTTTAAGAATGTTCTTTATCCCAATCTTAAATGTCCAGACGGCTTCATAAAGGCGGTAAATGACGAAATGTTAAAGAAATGTGAAATTTATATAGAGGAGGAGGCTGAGGCTGAGGGGCCGCGTGACATTCCACTATACTATATGTCAATTCTCATGAATTGTTCTAAACGTTTTAATCTTAAGATTGGTGAAACCTACATTCTCAACCTATTTGAAATATTGAATATAACGGGTACATTTAGTGCAAGTAGAAACTCCGCTGGGTCAGAAATAAAAATAACAATAAGCAGTCATGTTCCATGGATAAATAAAATAATGCCATTCTTTTTCCAAGTAGTTGATGCCTATTTTTCTGGACTGGAGTGGGTTATTGGAAGAGGATACTATGGGAATGAGAATATTCCGTTGGAAATAGAAATTTCTAACAGGCAATATAATATTGCTGGAAAAGTTTTCAATGGAATATGGGTTAAATTTAAAGTTGTGGAGCGAGGATTTAAACCGGAAATTTCCATATCTTACATGGGATTCGCCATTATCATTTTTTCTGTACTCATAACTATAATAATATATCTCTATTTCTTTAGAAAACGAAAAGCTTAATGTTAAAATTCATCTTTCAAATTAAATTTAAATTACATTTTCACTGATATTTTAACGATTACTGTGTTAAATGTTGATCCTCCACCAAGTTTTTGCGTTTTTACATGGATTATGGTGTTTAGTGGCTTCCCATTTAAATCTCTACATTGCCTCGAAGCCCATAGAACGCCTTTTAAAAACTTTTTGAAATTATGGCTTTAAAGTTTAATTTCCCAAGATCATTGAATAATTTTATGATATCTCCATTTTCAAATGCATTGTTTAAGGCCTTCTCTAATGTGCTCCATGAACCTTCACATAGCCATTCATCCTTCAATCCTAGACTTCTTGCAATTTCCCTTGCTACCCATAATTCACTCCTACTTTTTCCTAAAGGCTTTATAACACTATTGCTCTTCATTACGTATCTATAGCTGTAGGGAATTACAATGTCTTCCTTTTCCAAGTAGGTTGGTGCTGGTAATACTATGTCGGCTAACTTTGCCGTCTCAGTCCAGTGAGTTTCATGCACTACAGCGAAGACATCATCCCTTAATAGTCCTCTTCTCATAGACATATGATTTGGCAAGGTTTCAACTGGATTTATATATATGAATTTTGAATCTTCCCTCTTCGATGAGTTTTCCAAGTTCAACTTGGCTTATAATCTTTACTTTTCTATCTGTCAGCTTCTCACCTGTAAGATAGGAATAGTCTATGTGCCATGTCTGACTGTTAGTATAGTAGAATCTTCTGTGAAGCCTATTAATGCGGGGATTAGGGAGACTGCTCTAACCGATTCCCATCCATATAGATTCTTCTGCATACCTATACCTATCATTGTTACGCTTGGTTTAAACCTATAGTATTCTTCAGCGAACTCTTCTATTTTACTCCATGAAATTTCAGTGTAACATTCTATTTCACTTATAGTCCATTCTGACACTTCCTTCTTTAATTCGTCATATCCATATGTATATTTTGAGAGGAATGTTTCATCTACCAGTTCATATTCTATGAGATGCTTCATAACTCCATATGTTAATGTTACATCGCTTCCCGGTTTCAGCTGAATCCACAGGTCAGCTAGCTCGGCGGTCTCACTCTTTCTCGAATCCACTACAATTATATGGTTGCCTCTTCTTTTAGCTTTTAATGAAAGTGCATGAAGATGTGGAGCGTTTACAGCTGCATTGAATCCCCAATAAACTATTAATTTCATATTTGAAATTTCATCTAAATTCATTTCGTATGTTAAACCGTAATGGAGGGAGATTGCTTCGTGTCCTGAAAGGCTGCAGATACTTTCATCGGTCTTCGTGAAGTCTAGGGCGTTGAAGAATCTCTGTGGAAGGTATTGGGTTAACATCCTCATAAATATTTAATGTGGATTGCATTTTCAGGCCCAAAATCTTCAAGTACTTTTAATAGTTTTCTACAGATTAATTTTAAAGCTTCACTTCAAGAGATTCTCTTAAACTTTCCATTAATTTTCGGCCGACACGTCTATATGGATGTAGAACTCTACGTTCACTATGGGTTCTCTCAATATCTTTAATTCCCCTTAGACATAGGAATCCCTGTGTTATCTTGTTCAGTTCATCTCCAACAGTTTTTGTCGGATAATTATTAGCATCTAAAATTACTTTTATGAGGCAGGTGTCATAGCAGTCTCTTAGACATACAGTTCTAACATGTCTTATAACTGTATAAAGTATTTGGAAATATTATATGGTATTTATCCATTTTATCGTCTCATTCTAAACCTTGGATTCAAAATTTCATCTATAACTTTAACATTAATTTTTGAGAGATAAGATCTAAAGCTTTACATGACGCTTCCATGAATATTGCTGATCTATTGTTCTGTGGGGTTTAAAGCATGTTTTTACTTCATCTATACTTACACCTACAACTCTAATTTTTTCAGGATCTATCTCACCATACCCCCATCTATTTAGAAAGTACAGGTATCCTATATCCTTCGGATTGAAGCCCATTGCATATGCTATTATAGCGTCAAGTTCAACGGGATTTGTGGAAGCTGCAAATACACCCCACTTTTTAGGTTCCCCTGAAACTGGGCCGTTCCCCTCCATTCCTACAAGGCCATCTATAACTCCGAGATCTGGGAGAACTTTTCCAGCAACCTTTGCAATATTCAAATTAATATAATAATATCCCTGATGCATTTTAGGTTTATCTGATCTTGGAAGAACACCCATAGCCATATTTTTAACGGTTAAGGTGACAACTACAGTGTTATGAGTTTTAGGTCTGCATATGGAGATTTTGAAGAAATCCTCCTTTAAAACTGTTTTAGCAATATTTACATGGAAAATTTCACCTGAACTATTATAGACTTCGAAGGGTTCAAAGTCGTCTTCATCCAAATATAGAAAGTCGACTTTATACTTCTTTTTAAGTTCTAAATAACCATAATTTTTCAATCCTTCAATTAAGCTTCCATTTGCAGGGGATTCTGCAATTAGAAGTTCGCTTGGAGAGAACATATCGGATAGATAGGAGAGGAGAGCGTCGACTGATTCAACTGGAGTTGCAGAAAGCCTTCTCCAAACGGAGACGAAGTTTGGTTTAATGAGAAATTTACTTCTACCCTTAACTTTCAAGAATATATCGTCAGTTATAAGGTTTAGAGCTTCGAGAGTTCCTAGAAAACTTGATTTTCCACGTATAAGTGAAACTTTAACCATCAAATACACCTATTAGAATGATTGTCTCCATAATATAAATTTATTAAGCATTTCCAGTTTTAGATGATGATAGAATGGAATTAAAATATATTTTAGAAAGAGGGCGATGCAGTTGGGGAAAATGCTACTTCTGCGGATGGGGTAAGAGACAAGTTGACATAGATATCGAAGAACTGGAGAGAAGGCTGTTTAACTTCCTATTAAAGAATAGAAGAAAAGCCACTATAAATAGATTGAAACTTTTCTCATCTGGAAGTCTGCTTGATGAAAAACAGTTTCCAGACGACTTCATAGAGTGGTTGGTGGGATTATGCGAGAAGCTTGAAATAGAAGAATTAATTGTGGAATCCAGACCGGAATATGTTAATGAGAGGCGGCTTAAACTTCTCAAAAGCAAAAATTTGAGGGTAACAGTTGCCATGGGACTTGAACTTGCAGATGATGAAATCCTTTTAAAATATTATAATAAGGGGGTTAGAGTAAAAGATTATGTGAGGGCGATAGAAACACTTAGAAGAGAAGGATTTGGAGTAAGACTCTATGTACTTTTAAATGGCCATCCAATCTTATATTCAAATCCAAGGTGGCATAGAAAAATTTTTGAGAAAACTATGAATCTTGCATATTCATTGGCAGATAGTATTGTGATAATTAATGCATATCCACATGTAAATTCAGAGTTATGGGAGGCTTGGATTAGGGGGGAGTGGAAACCCCTAGATAAAAGACAATTCCTCAACATGGTTGGAAGATGGCTTGAAAATGAAAAAGTGGAGTTGGATTTTAAAAACTATAATTTTCTACCAAAATTTCCATCCAATAAAAGAATATTTCTCAGAGGAGTAGGCTTAAAATATCTAGTTCACCCATATTATGAGGTGTGGCAGGACTATATAGTTAGATTCTATGAACCGCCAGTGGAGAAGATATATGCGCTTTTCCTGCCCTGTGCATATAGAAAACCATATACGAGGTCGAAGACTTGGAAGGCAATATTAAATAAAATATCTGGATATTCATTCTTCAAGAAGTTGCATTTAATAGCTGTTAGCAGTCCAGGAGTTATACCATACGAATTTATAAGACAATATCCTTTCACATCCTATGATTGGCAGGAGTGGCTTGAAACGGATAAAATAAAGGAGGAGTATATTAAGGTGACCTCTAAAAGAGTTAGAAATTACATTGAACATCACGATGAACACTATAAGCATTACTTTGCATATTTCAGACCGAATGCAGAAACCTTGAAAGCCATAAGAAACGCCTTTAAAGAAATGGGATTAACGGAAAAATTAACGGCAATTCTGGATGAAAAAACATATGGTATCATTGAAAGGGAGGGATTTAAACCAGCAGTAGCCCATCCAAAAGCATTAAACAGACTTCTAAATATATTGAAAGCCGAATTTGAGAAAACCGATACAAGAAAATTTGATTAGAAATTTCCAATAAAACTGAGAGCTAAAATGAAAATGGAGAGAATATACAATTGAAATTTTAAAACGACAAATACAGTGACAAATTTAATGGAGATGCAAAGTCAAAAGTTCTGAAGATTAAAATGTAATTTGCATAATGAATAAAAGTGGCATGAACATGTGGAGAATAAATATTAATGTAAAAAGTGGATAACTTGACTCAGGAGGATAACGATTTGAATGGTGAAAAGAGTGGAGAACATGCTGTGGAAGCACTTTCAAATATAAGAAGTTTTGCTTTATTTTCGATAATAGGATACTTACTGTTAGGACTAGGATTAATAATGTTTTTTCCATCAACTATAATGAAAATGATGTTGCATCGAAGAGGAATATGGCTGTCTGGAATAACCATTTTAGCATTTCCATATGCATCTTTAATTTTAATTGTAGGTGGAATACTGCTTTTAATCTCGATATATCTTTACCTGTTGAAAGGTATGGATGAATTAGAAAAATATAGCGCCGAGTATTCCTCACCTCACTCTCTTATAAAAATAGGATATGTTCTCGGAATTATATTGATAATAATTGGAATACCGACTTTGATTATATTGATAGGTGGACTCTTAATGATAATAGGAGGAATACTAATGCTTCTAGGCAAAATAGGTTTAATTATAGCTCTTATAAGGATGGATGGAAACTTTAAGGAGGGATTATTCACAGCATCAGCAATACTATATATTATAGGGATCTTTATGCCAATCTTAGACTTCATATCCGCAATAATTCTATATGCAGCTTGCAATGGAGCTTTGAAGAAGATTGAGAAAACTGGAATAAATGTTTAGATAATCTTCCAGTTAAGATTGGCTAGATCGATTCTAGGAAGAAAATTTAAAGAGTAATCTAATGTTTTTATAACAAATATAGGTGCTGCCAAAACATTAACAAGATAAATTTCACGAGTAATTTTTTCTTTTATAAAATGGTTTAACTAGATAATATGCTGCTCCTATAGTACCGATAAATATTAATATGGCTTCGATTATACGGCACGCCATATATTCGTCCATTTTAGTCACCTACATCATCAATGCAACCTTAAGATTATAAGTGTAACGTATCGTATGTAAGATGCTGTAATTTTAACAATGCAGTTTTTCTCATCCATTAAGATTTATTTGAATATGAATATGTAAATGATGGCTTTAATATAACGAATTAGTTTTATATATCATATATTAATTTAATATTTGATGTCGAATAGAATAATGTTGAAATGTTTAAGATGCCAAGCAGCATATCCAATGGATGGAAAAATCAAAAACTGCAAAAAATGTGGAAACACTCTGCAAATAACCTATGATTATGAAAGATTGAAGGATATGATTTCAAGAAAAATTTTAGAGGAACGGGTGGATGGAGTCTGGAAGTATTGGCCACTTCTCCCATGCAATCCAGATAAAGCTGTCACATTGGGAGAAGGAAACACATCACTTATAAAATGTGAAAGATTAGGCGAAAAAATAGGGCTTAAAAATCTTTTCGTAAAGGATGAAACGAAGAATCCTACAGGATCATTTATGGATAGAGGAGCCACAATACTTGTTACATGGGCAAAAAATAAAGGTTACAGGGGGATTTATGGATCCTTTAAGGGAAATCTAGGAGCATCACTTGCAGCCTATACGGCGAAGGCTGGAATGAAGTCGATAATAATTATAAATCAGAATGTGGATGCAAGCAAATTATATCAGATGATAGCTTACGGTGCAACAGTGTATACTAGGGAAAAGATGCATGGAGAGGAAAGCATATATACAACGGACAATGCCGACCCATTACTAATAGAAGGAGAAAAAACAATAACCTATGAGATCATAGAGAAAAATAATTGGGAGACCCCGGACTTCATAATAGCACCTATGGGAACTGGAAGCTTAATCTCAGCAACATGGAAAGCGATAAAAGAATATGAATTGCTCAACCTGATAGAGAGAGCAGACATCAAGCTTGTAGGAGTACAAGCTGAGAAGTGTGCTCCAATTGTCATGAAATTTCAAGGTGAAAGTGGAAGGGAAGAATTTGAGGAGGCAGGCACCATAGCAATAGATATAGCTTTTAATAATCCTAAGAGAAGTTGGGAGGCTGTTGAAGCATTAAGAAATTCCAATGGAACAGCTTTGAAAGTCTCCGATGAGGAAATGCTGTGGGCTTCGAAGAATCTTGCAAAGGAGGAAGGAATCTTTGCAGAGCCTGCAGCTGCATCCACGATAGCAGCACTCAAAAGACTATCCGAAATGGGAGTTATAGATTCATCAGATAAAGTTGTATGCATCATAACAGGTTCAGGATTAAAGGATCCGCTAGTAGCCTTGAAGGAACTTGAAAGAAACGTCAATTTAGAGAAATTTATTAAACGAAGAGAGAAAACTCCGAGAAGACTTGGCATCGGAGGAACAAAAGTTGCAATTTTAAAGATACTGTCGAAGGACATATTGCATGGATATGAAATTTGGAGAAGAATAAGCGAGATGAAGCCTGAAATCTCGATTCCAGCAGTATATCAACATTTAAAAGATCTGGAGAGGATGGGACTTATATCTAGAGTTAAAAGCCAAGTGAAGGCTGGAAGAATAAGAATACATTATGGGATAACAAGTAAGGGACAGAAACTTCTAAAAGCACTAATATAGAAATGCAGAGTTAAGGAAAATTTGAAGTCACAGAGCAAACCCCTTAAATTGATAAACCGCCAAAATACTTTGTAGAGAGGTGTAGTATTTGCTGCATCCAATCTTATCACCTCCAGGAAGCACAGTACTATTGATGGGAAACGAAGCTATAGCAAGAGGAAGTATAGAGGCAGGTGTAGGATTCGCATCAGCATATCCCGGTACACCTTCAACCGAAATCATTGAAACCCTTTCGAAGATAGCTAACCATATTGGAATCCATGTAGAGTGGAGTACTAATGAAAAAGTAGCATTCGAAGCAGCATATGGAGCAGCCATTTCAGGAGTGAGAAGCCTTGTAGCTATGAAACATGTAGGTATGAATGTGGCTGCAGACGCATTGATGAGCAGTGCATATACAGGTGTTGAGGGAGGATTTGTAATAGTAACTGCAGATGACCCCAATATGTGGAGCAGTCAAAACGAGCAAGACAATAGATATTACGGATTACATGCATATATCCCGGTTCTTGAAGCTTATGATCCAATGGAAGCAAAAGAAATAGTTAAATATGCATTTCAACTGAGCGAAAAATATAAGCATCCAGTAATCATTAGAAGCACCACAAGGTTAAGCCACTCCAGGGGACCGGTAAAGCTCGAAGAGACACCTAAAATAAAGATCAAAGGAAAATTCAAGAAAAACTTTGAGAAATATGTGATAATTCCCTCAAATGCCAGAAGACTTAGAGGAAAATTGATTGAAAAATGGAGGAAAATAAGGGAAGAAGTAAATGAAACACCATTCAATAAATATGTGAATAATGGTTCCAACATACTTATAATAGCAAGTGGAATGGCATATGGCTATGTTATGGACTCCTTGAAAATCCTAAACTACAGGGACAAAGTAAATATTTTAAAAATATCCACCACAGTTCCAATACCGGAGAAACTTGTGGAGAAAGCGTTGAGAGAAGTAGAAAAAGTGCTAGTCGTAGAAGAACTTGAACCAATAGTTGAAAATGAGGTTAAAAGAATAGCATTCGAAAGAGAAATAAATGTCGAAATAAAGGGGAAAGAGCATATTCCACTCAAATATGAATTAAATGTTGATAAAGTGGTTGAAGGTATAAGCAAACTGCTGAAAATTAGGAATCCTCTCATTGAGGAAACCATAAAAATAGAATATGAAGACACCGTTCCAATAAGACCTCCAACTCTATGTCCAGGATGTCCACATAGAGCTATATTTCTAGAATTGAAGTGGGCTGCCAAAAGGATGGGGTTGAAGGAGATAATCCATTGCGGAGATATAGGATGCTATAGTCTAGGTGCATATCAACCATTCCAGACACAGGATATAATTTTAGAGATGGGAGGAAGCATCGGAGTGGCAAATGGATTAGCACATACTGTAAATGAACCTATAATATCAATAATGGGAGACTCAACATTCTATCATGCATGTATTCCTGGAATAATAAATGCACTTTACAATAATACACCACTACTTGTAATGGTGCTTGACAACAGGATAACTGCCATGACGGGACATCAACCACATCCGGGAACAGGAATAACCGCCACTGGAAAGAAGACAAGGATAATAGATGTTGAGGGAATAGCGAAGGGTATAGGGATAAGATACGTTAAAACCCTAGATCCATTCAAAGTAAATGAAACAATAGAAGAGATCATTAAAGCATTAAAATATGTTAAGGAAAAGAGAGAGACAGCAGTGCTAATTGTGAAGAGGGCATGTGCACTTATGATAAGCTCCATTGCAAGAAGAAGAGGAATAAAAGCCCCTAAATATCAAGTAAACTATGAAAAATGTAGAGCATGCGGAATCTGCTATAACCAGTTGAACTGTCCAGCAATTTCAAGCATTGAAAATGGTAAAGCCACCATAGATGAATATTTATGTGTAGGGTGCAGTGTATGTGCACAGATATGCCCATTCAACGCAATAGAAACTCTAAGAAAACCATCCGATGAATGGGAACAGTTATGGAGGAGAGATTAAATATGGAAAAAAATATAATATTAGTTGGAGTTGGAGGCCAAGGATTAATAACGCTTGGAAGAATACTTGGAACAACCGCCATAAATAAAGGAATAAAAGCATTAACAGCTGAAACACATGGCATGGCACAAAGAGGAGGAAGCGTAACAGTACATGTAAGAATAGGAGATGTTGAATCACCATTAATTCCTATGAGAAGAGCCGATGCAATACTAGGACTAGAACTAATCGAAACCGTCAGAAACTTAACCTATGCAAACAAAAAGACAATACTAATATTAAATAACAGAGTGATAAAGCCACAAATACCTAAAATAAAGATTCCGGAAACAGAGAAACTTATAAAAATCATTAAAGAAACCGGATTACAATTTAAATTGATAGATGCATTAAAACTGGCAATTGAAGCTGGAAGCGAAATAACACAAAATGTTGTCATGTTAGGAGCACTGATAAAGACTAATATATTAAAGGACATTATGAATCTAAAAGATGTGGAAGAAACAATAAAAATGATGTTTCCGCATAGAATAGCAGAGATAAATATAAAGGCATTGAAACTAGGATTTGAAGCATAAAATTATTTTCCTTAATTATATTTAAACATAAACCTAATTTATTAACTATTAATGACAATAATTATATAATAAGCATTTAGAAAGACAATAATTTTACTAATATTGCTCCCCAGATCAGCATTTGGAAATTCTCTTAAAGATGATATTGAAAACGTCTATTAATATCACATACATCCTCCTATCGGAGGAGGCCACCATAGACATTTAACTGGAGATGCTGCCCATTCAGCTGGATCTTGACGAGGCAACTGGATGATGATTGATTTTGAATTTCGATCTTAATTTTTATTTTTGCTTTCCATTTTTTACTTGGTGTTTTCTTTGCATTCTAAGAGGATTATTGATGTAGATGTTGATAGAGGAGTTGTAACTTTGGATTTGGAGACTTTTAAGAGTATTGTTGAGGCTGCTAGGGATGGTGAGAGTGATGAAACTATTTGGGAGAATGTGAATCTTTGGCTTAACAAGAAGCTTGTTGAGGGAATCGGGGAGGGCTTAAGAGATATGGCGGAGGGAAATTATTTAGAGTATGATCCCCATATAGGTGAAATCAGAGAATATGTTAAAGGTAAACCTGTAAGAAAAACTAAGAAGTATTGAAAAGACAATAAAGTTGATATCTCCCAACATAGAATATAGAAGTTTTGCGACTAGAATTTGATATTAAATAAATAAAAAAATAAAAAATTTGAATTATTTTATTTACTCATAGTACCAATCATAATAAACATTGAAGTGAACACTAGGATTGCCATAAAGATTATATACTGAATGTCCATAGTAGGCTGGATAGGACCAGCTATAACTGAAATCCCAAGTTGGTGTAACATTATATAGATGATATCGGCATTCACCTTCATTACGATTACAAATTCCTATACCGACGTAAATGTTACTACCTGAACTGCTCACAATATTCCAATATGTGTCACTTTCGAATACAGCTAGACCTTGTATATAGTAATTTCCATGAATGTATCCATATCCTCCAGGGAGAGTTACTTCATAATGATTTTGTCAGGGTAACATAAGATAATTATTTGAATTCTTTAATCCTTCATCATATATGCCAGCTATTAATATTCTTTTAAGTTTAATTACGAGTGTGTGTTGCCCACCTCTATCGGTTATCCAATGTTCCTCTTTGTCAATTATTTTAAATTTAATTCCAAATATATGGTCTGGATACTTGCTTTCTATGAGATTGGCTATATCGTTAAGAACTTTTGGATCGACTACTTTCCCTATATATTGATTGATCTCATCGTCTGGGAAAGGTTTTGGTTCGTTGGCTTGAATCCACTGTAGATTCATGAAAGAGTATATGAGGATTATTAATACGGTTAATGACAAAAATTTAGACACTTTATTCCTCAACATATTTTTCCCCATTCATTTTAGGAAAAAAAATATTTATAATTTACTCTAAATATTTTCATTAAAATGTTATAAGTTTGTAAAGTCATTCCTCAGCAAGATTAAAAATATAATATATTTATAATTTTTCTTTTTATATAGCATAATTTTATTTCCATGATCTTTAATGCTTCTTATATGAGAAGTATTTGTAGAGTTTATTTCAATGTTGAAAGATTTTTAAACATCAAAGTACATTATATTCTTTCATGAAGTGTAAGATAACATCCCCTGAAGAATTCTTCGGTTTTAAAATGGGGAGCGATCGGAAGATTGCAAGATGGGATAGAATAGTGGAGTATTTTCAGCTTTTGCAGAAGCAATCTAGTAAGATTAAGGTTGTGAATATGGGCGAAACAACTATGGGAAATCCTTTTCTATTAGTAATAATATCGTCGGAGAAGAACATTAAGAAACTTGACGAATTAAAGGAGATAAATGCTAAAATCTCAGATCCCCGAGGAATTGACGAAGAGGAGATTAAAGATTTAATTAAAAGGGGTAAGGCCGTTATTTGCATAGCTAACAGCATACATGCAACAGAGATTGGAGGAACCCAGATGGCGCCTGAATTGGCATATGACCTTATATCTAAAGATGATGATGAAACTAAGAGAATTCTGGAGAATGTAATTTTTCTGCTTATTCCATGCACAAATCCAGATGGACAGATAATGGTTACAGACTGGTATAATAAGTGGCTTGGAACAGAATATGAGGGATGTCCTCCACCCTGGCTATATCACAAATATGCTGGACATGATAACAATAGAGATGGCTTCATGTTAAACCTTGTTGAAACGAGATATATGGCTAGAATTCTATTTAAAGAGTGGCATCCACAGGCATATATGGATCACCATCACATGGGAAGTTATGGTGCAAGATTCTTCATTCCGCCATATGCCAATCCAATTCAACCCTATGCGGATCCGCTTGTATGGAGAGAACATCATTGGTATGGTGCTCACATGGCATATAAATTGGAGGAGGCCGGTAAGAGAGGAGTGCTCACTTGGGGCCAATTCCCCGGATATGGACCGCTGGGATTAAGTAGAATTGGAAATTGGCATAACATTGCGAGTTTTTTAACGGAGTCTGCCAGTGCAAGGCTTGCCACACCAATCTATATACATAAACATCAACTTACAGGTGGAGGGGAAGGACCCTATAGGGGTTTTGGAAAGAAATATGCAGCTCAAACGAATTTTCCAAGTCCATGGCTTGGAGGATGGTGGAGGCTGAGAGATATAGTTGAACAGATGAAGATTGCTTCATGGGCAATGCTCGATTTGGCAGCTAAAAATAAGGATGAAGTTCTCTGGGCAGCCTATTTGAAAGCTAAAAGACAGATTGAGAGAGGAGTAAAAGAGAAACCATTTGCATATATAATACCTGTAAGCGATGAAAAGCAGCATGATCCTCTCACAGCCCATAAACTAGTCTATAGATTACTTCTTCAAGGAGTTGAAGTTAAGAAAGCTTTAAAAGAATTTAAGGCTGGGGAACGAACATATGATAAGGGAAGCTATGTAATTTTCATGCAGCAACCGAAGAGAGGCCTCATAAAAACATTGCTAGATAAGACGAGATATCCGGAAAATGAATGGACTGTAAAGGAGGATGGAACACCAATAAGGCCGCAGGATACAGCTACCAATACGATGGCCGAATATATGGGGGTTAGAGTTGATCCAATAGATGAACCGTTTGAAGGAGAATTTGAAACCATAGAGGAATTTGAGAAGCCGAAGGGAAGAATACTTGGAAAATCAACGCTAGGATATGTATTTGATGGAAAACTAAATGACAGTTATATTGCATTAAATAGATTGCTGAATGAAAATATAAGGGTTTGGAGAATAGATGAAACGATAAAAATAGGGAGCCGTGAATTTCAAGCTGGAGCATTCATGGTTAAAGGAGGCTGCGAAGAGAAGCTTAAGAAAATAGCTGAGGAGACTGGTGTAGATTTCATTCCAGTAAATGGAGAAGCCAGTTTTAAGAAGCATGAAGTGAAGAGATTGAGAATTGCAATCTACCAGAGATATTATGGTGGAAATATGGATGAAGGATGGACCAGATACGTATTAGAAGAATTTGAATTCCCATACCATACAATAAAGGATGAGGAGGTAAAGAAAGGTAAATTGAGGGAGAAATATGATGTAATTATAATTCCAAATGATCCGGAACCATTTATAACAGGCGAAAAGATTGAAGAATACTTTAAGGAGAAGTTTCCAGGGAGAACAATGCCGAAGTATCCGCCACAATATAAAAGTGGAATAGGAAAGGAGGGGATTGAAGCATTGAAGAAATTCGTTGAAGAGGGAGGAATACTTGTAACCTTCGGTGAAGCCTGCAATTTTGCAATAGACAAAATGGAGCTACCTATATTAAATGTTGTGAAGGATTTGCCGCCAAAAGAATTCTTCTGTCCAGGTTCAACTCTTCACGCAATTGTGGACAATGAAAATCCTCTAGGTTATGGAATGCCTAAGAAAACTCTAATATTCTTCTGGAATAATCCAGTATTCACCATAGCTCAAACTGAAAAGAACGAGGAATATGAGATCATCGTCAGATATCCTGAAAGAGATTTGGAGGGGGAAATTCTTCAAAGCGGATGGTTGATAGGGGAGGAGAAGATTGAGGGAAAAGCGGCTATGGTGAATGCAAAGAAAGGCGAGGGAAAAGTAATATTGATTGGATTTAGAGTTCAGCATAGAGGACAAACTCATGGAACATTTAAACTATTATTCAACTGTTTAATCAACTAACTTTATTTCTTCAATAATAGCAGGTTATATGGAGGAAGACTACATGGAGACTCGAATCGAAGAGATTGCTAGACTTCTCATAGACAAGTTGCTTGCAGTTAGAAGAGAAGAGAATGTTATGATAATTGTTGATGAAGATTCTGAAATGAGAATGGCGAGATCACTGTTCAATAAATCTAAAAGTGTTGGGGGAAATCCAATTATAACAATTATGCCCAGCAACTGGCACTCCCATACAACGCTTCCCAAACCAATCCAGAAGAGTTTAGAAGCAACCGATGTAGTTATAGGTATGACTCGGAGGACAGCTGCTCCATCATATGATCCCATAGTAGCTAAACTTCTAAGAGAGAAGAGAATAAGATATATGTCTATGGTTCTCAGACCATTGGACAATTATATAAATGGAGCTGCCCTAGCAGATTATGATGAAGTTTATAAGATGGCGGAGAAGCTTGCTGATAAGATGCATGGAAGCAGAATAAAAGTTGTAACATCTCTTGGAACGAATATTGAAGCTTCAATAGAGGGATCTAAAGTTATAATTGAGGCTGGATTTGCAACGAAGCCCGGTGAATCAGCAGCGTTCTCAGATGGAGAAGTCTCATATACTCCAATTGAAGGTACAGCGAATGGAGTCGTAGTGGTTGATGGACCCATCGCATATATAGGAAAACCAGAGAAACCTGTAACTCTTAAAGTTAAAGAGGGAAGGGTAATAGGAGTTGAGGGGGGAAGAGAGGCTGAAATTTTGCGGAGAATGATTGAAGAAACTGTTAATTTGGATAATTTTGCCGAATTCGGGATAGGTGTAAACAGGGCTGCAAGAAGAAACGGATATTGGCAGGAGGAGAAGAAAGCTTGGGGAAATCTTCACATAGCTTTAGGAGATAACATTTATTATGGTGGAAAAGTGAAATGCGATAAACACATGGATCTTGTGATCTATAATTCCACGGTCACTGTGGATGATAGAGTAATATTGAAGGAGGGAAAGCTACTTATTTAGAGAGAATGGAGGATTAAGAACTTTACCTATCTTTTTATATGTATGTTTACCCTCAAAGACTGCGAAATCACCGTTAATTATCACATATTTAATGCCTTTTGAATAGCTGTGAGGATGAAGATAGGTGGCAGTATCCATTATGTTAGCAAAGTCGAAGATTACAATATCAGCCCAGAAACCTTTTTCAATTAGACCTCTATCATGTAAACCTAATCTTTGAGCTGGAAGTGAAGTCATCTTTCTAACAGCATCTTCCAACCTTAGAATTTTTGCAGCACTATCATACCATAAATCATTTCTTTTAACACCTTTCACATATTTTCTAATGATCATTGGAAAGGTTCCATAGCTTCTTGGATGAGGCATCGATTTCGTAAATGGTTCTTTAGGAGATATGGCATATCCATCTGAACCTATCATTGAACATTGATGAAGCAGAACTCTTCGAATATCATCTTCATTATAGTAGAATCCTATTATGGATCCTGCAGTTTCCTCTTCTAATAGGAGATCGAAATATGCATTGAAGGGATCTATGCCTCTAAGCTCAGCTATCTCCTTAATACTCTTACCTGTTAGAACTCTGTTTCTTTTACAGCTTACAAGTATTATTTTATCCCACATATTTCTTTTAACTAGGCCGCATGGTCCTGGGCCAGGTATAGGCTCCTCTATCATATCTTCTATTATTTTCTTCCTTAACTTGAAGTCTCTCAGTCTCTCCATGATTTTTTCAAGTCCACCTTCCTGAACCCATGGGGGAAGCAGAGTGCTGAGTCCAGTGCTTCCAGCTATGTAGGGGTGGAGGTCGCAGGCAACATCAACTCCTCTACTTCTAGCCTCCTCTATAATTTTAAGTGTGATCTTCGACTTTCCCCATCCGCCTATCTTAGCTGGATGATGTGATATTTGCAGTTTAACTTTTGCTTTCTCAGCTATTTTAACAGCCTCCTTGACAGCTTCAACTATAGTCTCCCTTTCACCTCTTATGTGGGTGGCATATAATCCATCATATTTACTTATAACTTTGCAAAGTTCTATTATCTCTTCGGTTTTGGCGAATCTTCCAGGCGGATAGACTAGGCCTGTGGACATTCCGAAGGCACCCATCTTTAAGCTTTCATCCAGCAGTTTTTTCATCTCTTCCAATTCATTCTCGGTGGGTGCTCTCGCTTCATATCCCATAACGCAGATTCTGATCTGCCCATGACCTACCAGTGGAGCAATATTTATTGATATACCTTGACGCTGCAGCAGCTCCAAGTATTCTCCGAAAGATCTCCATGACAAGTTTAAACCATAATTTTTAAGTCTCCTCTTCATCCTTTTAATGGCAATCTCTCCTTTTACTGGTGCAGCTGAACTACCACAGTTTCCTATAACCTCCGTTGTCACTCCCTGCATGATCTTGCTCTCAGCATAAGGATTAACTAGTAAGGTATAATCTGAATGGCTATGCATATCTATGAAGCCTGGAGCAACAATCAA
>QMRB01000020.1 GCA_003649185.1 Thermoproteota archaeon
TGTATATATTCCTCCAAAATGTATTATTGGAAGCGATGTCTTTATAGGTCCAAGGGTCTGCTTCACTAATGATAAATATCCTCCAAGCAGTAGGCTTCAGGGAGTCATAGTTGAGAATGGTGCGGTTTTAGGGGCTAATTCAACTCTGATTTCAGGAATCATCATAGGTGAGAATTCAGTTGTTGCTGCCGGTGCAGTTGTAACTAGAGATGTTCCTCCAAATGTTGTTGTTGCAGGTGTTCCGGCAAGAATTATATGTAACGTTTCGGATTATCTCGAAAAGAGGAGAATTTGGGAATCAAGTTAAATTTATCTTATAGGCTTCTGCTTTTTACCTTTTAGAAGTGCACTTAACGATACTCCATTCACCTTTATAACCTTGTATCTAACTCCCGGTAAATCTCCATATGATTTACCCATAGGTCCACCTATCCCTTCAATTATAACTTCGTCATGTTCGTCGACGAAGTTTAACGCTCCATCTCTCGGAAGAAAAGCCGTCACTTGTTTTCCATTTTTTATCAATTGAACCCTTACACATTTCCTTACCGCCGAGTTCGGCTGTCTACTCTCCACTCCAACTTTCTCTATGACAATGCCTCTTGCTTGCGGTGCACCTTCCAATGGATCTGCCTTAACATCCAGCATTAACATTCTTCTCTTATATTCTCTCTGACTCCATCTGAACTTCTTTCTCTTCCTCCTCAACTTTCTCGCAGCATATAATCCCAGAGGTGCTTTAGATCCAGGCATTATATCACCTGTAACCTATATTTGCCTCTTAATTCTCCTAAATAAACCTTCTTCTAAATTTTGGTGAAGGTGGAGTGAAAAAATATTTTTATGTTTAAATGTTTTCGCATCTTTCTTTCAAGTCTTCCCATACCAGATCAACGTATTCCTGTATCTCCCTTATTATCTTCTGATTTTCCGGCTTAAATAAATGTCTGAATCTTCCCTGCAATTTTAGAAATTCCTCTATCGGCTTCTTTAACTTTGGATTTTTAGCTATTGCCAAGCTTCTATCCGTCAACTTCCATACCCCATTCTCATATTCCCATAATGGGAAATAGCATGTGTCGACTGCTATCTTGGAGATTTCTATGGTCAGTTCGCCGGGCATCCTCCATCCTCTAGGACATGGTGAAAAGGCATGTATAAATGCAGGTCCATTTACCTCTATTCCCTTTCTCGCCTTTCTCATTAAATCGATGAAGTGTGCTGGAGTTGCTGTTGCCACATATGGGATTTTATGTGCCACAGCTATCTCCGCTATCGGCTTCTTATGCTCCTTCTTTCCAGGGATAACTGTTCCTGCAGGAGTAGTTGTCGTAGCTGCACCCATAGGTGTCCCTCCACTTCTCTGTATACCTGTATTCATGTAAGCTTCATTATCATATAACACATATAGAAAGTCATGTCCCCTTTCGAATGCTCCGCTTAAAGCTTGAATACCTATATCATAGGTTCCTCCATCTCCTCCAAATGCTATAACATCTATATGTTCATATTTCATCCTTCCCTTTCTCTTCAACGCTTTGAATGCTGCTTCAATTCCTGAGGCAACTGCAGCTGCATTTTCGAATGCTACATGTATCCACGGCAAATTCCATGCACTATAAGGATAGATTGTTGTAGCCACTTCTAAACATCCAGTTGCATTTACAACTATAGTAGGCCCTCTAGTGGCCATTAACACCTGCTTTACAACTATAGGTGCACCGCATCCGGCACATAATCTATGTCCAGGTAAAAGTAGATTCGGTTTTTTAGCTAACTCTCTTAAATTTATTTTGAACATGCTCATTTCATCTCACCCCTAAGAATTTCATCTTCTTCTCAATTTTCCCCGTTCTCGAAACCTCCAGTAATTCCTCGTAAACTTTCCTTATCATTGTTGGAGGTGTATCTCTTCCTCCCAAACCGTATATGTAGTTTAATATTTTCGGTTTCTCATCTTCATCGTAAAATGCAGCTTTAGTCTCAATATATACTGGTCCTCCATATGCTCCATATGCTCCACTCCTATCCATTACTCCTACGGCTTTAACATGTCTCAACGCTTCAACAAGTTCTCTATATGGAAACGGCCTAAAAGTTCTAAGTCTAAGCATTCCAACCTTATATCCTTTTCTTCTAAGCTCTTTTGCTACGTATCTTACCGTTCCAGCAGTTGAACCCAACACTATTATTGCAGTTTCAGCATCCTCTAATCCATATGTCTCTACAAATCCATCGCCATATTTTCTTCCACTTATCTTATAGTATTCCTCATTTATCTGCTTAATTACAGGTCTTGCCTTTTCTATGGCTTCATGCTGCTGAACCTTATGTTCAAAATAGTAGTCATACAGGTCTAATGGTCCGAAGGTTAATGGATTTTCAGGGTCAAGTATTAGTGGAATTCTTCCCCGTCCAGGAATCTCCACTTCAACTGGTTTTCTAACTCCTACAAAGTCTTTTACAACTTCATCTGGCAGTATCTTGACATTTTGAAGCGTATGGCTTATTAGAAATCCATCTAGGGTTACCATTACTGGAAGTTGAACATCTGGATGTTCTCCTATTCTAAATGCTTGGATCACCGTGTCATATGCTTCCTGAGCATTCTCAGTATATATTTGTATCCAGCTTGCATCTCTACATCCCATACTGTCACTGTGGTCGCAGTGTATATTTATTGGTCCTGAAAGCGCCCTGTTAACTACAGCCATCACTATAGGTAATCTTAGACTTGAAGCTATATACACTATTTCCCACATCAATGCTAATCCATTTGCAGCGGTTGCTGTAAATGCTCTAGCTCCCAATGCTGCCGCCCCTATACATGCACTTAGAGCTGAATGTTCAGATTCTACTGGTACAAACTCCGTCTCTACTTCTCCATTAGCAACGAACTCTGAGAATTTTTCAACTATTATGGTTTGAGGCGTTATCGGATATGCTGAGACGAAATCTACATCGCACTGCTTCACCGCCCATGCTACAGCTTCATCTCCATTTAATCCCATAACTCTCTGTCTCACACTCATCTCTACTCCTCCTTAACCATTTTAATCGCCTTAACTGGACATACATTGGCACATATTCCACATCCTTTACAATAATCATAATTTTCAACTACCTTTTCTCCATTCCATTGAATAGCCATGTCGGGACAGCTTATCCAGCATATTAAACATTTTATACATTTATTTTGATCTATAACCGGTTTAAATGTTTTCCAATCTCCAGTCTTCGTTTCCATTGAGCTTTTCCATGTTACTCCAGCTATTGGAATTTCACGCCAACCTTTTAATTCACTCATACCTTCTCACCCCTAGTCTCCTCAAATGCTTTCTCAACCACCTTCATATTTAGTTCAGCTATCTTCTCCGAAAATCTTTCCGTTAATGCTTGATTTATACTCTCCAGTTCAACTATCCCTGTAGCTTTAATTAATCCTCCAATCATCGCCGTATTGGTTATCGGTCTTCTTAAAATCTCCACGGCTATATCCGTTGCAGGAGTGGTGAAAATTTTGAAGCCTTTGCCGACAATGTTCAATTGTTCGGCGACTTCTCTCGGTGAACCCTTAAAATTGGCTAATAGGTATCCTTCAAATTTAAGTCCATCAGTCACATTTACGGTCTTTATGAGGGTGAAATCTAATATTACAACGGCATCTGGATTGTATACGCCGCAATGCAACTCAATCGGCTCATCACTTATCCTTGTGAAAGCCATTATAGGAGCTCCCATCCTTTCAGGTCCAAAGGTAGGGAATGATTGGACATGTTTCCCTTCCTTCAATGCAGCCTGGGCAAGTAGATTACTTGCAGTCCATGCACCCTGTCCTCCTCTACCATGCCAGCGGACTTCAAACATGAATGCCCCTCCAATATTATTTATCGTTGTGATTAACTATGAAGCTTCTCCCTTAAGTCTTTCGATGAGGAAAAAATTTATCCACCAGTTCTAAATTATAGCTACAGTCAGAAATCGGTGAGGTGTGATCGATAATGGGTATTGTCAATTCAAGCATTAAGCTCTTCAATAAGTGGAATTTTGAAGATGTTGAGGTTAGAGATCCCGGTTTAAAACGTTACATTTGTCTTAGATCCGTTTATGTTCCTCATACTGGGGGGAGACATGAACATAAAAGATTTGGTAAGGCAGAGGTTCCCATAGTTGAGCGTCTTGTAAATAAGTTGATGAGGCCTGGAAAGAATATGGGGAAGAAGGCTCTAGCAATTAACATTGTGAAGCATGCTTTCGAGATAATTCATTTAAGAACTGGTGAAAATCCCATTCAAGTATTGGTGAAGGCCTTAGAGAATTCGGCGCCTAGAGAGGAGACCACGAGGATAGTTTATGGAGGAATAGTTTACCATCAAGCCGTAGATATATCGCCCATTCGAAGACTTGACCTTGCATTAAACTTTATAACTGAAGGTGCAAGGAAAGCTTCATTTAATAATCCGAAGACCATTGAAGAATGCTTGGCGGAAGAGATTATTCTAGCTGCAAATGCAGATTCAAAATCATATGCCATTCAGAAGAAGGAGGAGATTGAGCGTATAGCTTTGTCTTCAAGATAGTCTCAAAAAATTTATTTCCCCCCTCACCATATTTTTATTCGCAAAAACCTTAAATATGCTGTTTTAAGATTTATTTCGCCGAGATATATGGGAGTGATGAGAATGTCTGAGAAACCGCACTTGAATCTTATAGTGATCGGGCACGTAGATCATGGAAAGAGTACAATGATGGGGCATCTGCTATTTCTAACTGGAAATGTCGATGAGCGTACGATGAGAATGCTTGAAAGTGAATCGGAGAAGATCGGTAAAGAATCATTCAAGTTTGCCTGGGTAATGGACAAGTTAAAGGAGGAGAGGGAGAGAGGGCTGACCATAGATCTATCCTTCTGGAGATTTGAAACTCCAAAATACTATTTCACCATAATAGATGCCCCTGGACACAGAGATTTCGTTAAAAATATGATTACGGGAGCTTCCCAGGCGGATGCCGCAATACTCGTCGTTTCAGCGAAGAGAGGAGAATATGAGGCCGGTATGGGTGCCTCGGGACAGACGAGGGAACATGCATTCCTAGCCAAAACGCTCGGTATAAACCAGATGGTTGTTGCCATAAACAAGATGGATGATACTACAGTTAATTGGAGTAAGGAACGATATGAAGAGGTTAAAGCAGGAGTTTCAAAGTTTTTGAGAATGATAGGCTACAATGTTTCAAAGATGCATTTCATACCTGTCTCAGGATGGTATGGAGATAATCTAGTTGTAAAAAGTGAGAGAACTCCCTGGTATGAAGGTCCCACCTTGGTGGAAGCTTTAGACGAGTTTACACCTCCACCTAGACCTATAGAGAAACCTCTGAGAATTCCCATTCAAGATGTATATTCAATCACTGGTGTCGGTACAGTTCCAGTGGGAAGAGTTGAGACGGGAGTTCTTAAAGTTGGAGACAGAGTAATATTCATGCCGCCTAACAAGGTTGGAGAAGTTAAATCCATAGAGATGCATCATCAAAGAATTGAGAAGGCTATTCCGGGAGACAATATAGGCTTCAATGTTAGAGGACTTTCTAGAACTGATATTAGAAGGGGAGATGTCTGCGGCCATGCAAATAATCCTCCAACAGTGGTCAAGGAGTTCACAGGTAGAATATTCGTGCTATATCATCCAACAGCACTGGCTGCTGGATACACCCCTGTAATGCATGTACATACATGTACAGTGGCTGTTAGATTTGATCAGCTTCTAAAGAAGATTGATCCTAGAAGCGGCTCCACCATTGAGGATAATCCAACCTACTTGAAGCAGGGTGATGCTGCAATAGTGAAGTTTGTACCATTAAAACCGGTATGCTTGGAGAAGTATTCTGATTTTCCACAGCTTGGAAGATTTGCAATTAGAGATATGGGGAGAACGATAGCTGCAGGTATAGTTGTCGATGTTAAAGAAGTGAAAGCCGAGAAATAGCATGCTTTTGAGGTGCAATTGATGGTCAGAAAGGCGAGAATACGGTTGTCCAGCACCGATTATAAGAAGCTTGACGCAGTATGTGAGGAGATTAAACGTATAGCTAAAACTACAGGTGTAAGGATTTCTGGGCCGATTCCTCTTCCCACCAAGAGACTTGTAGTCTCCACTATGAAGACGCCCTGCGGTGAAGGTACAAAGACATGGGATAAATTTGAACTTAGAATTCATAAGCGATTAATCGATCTGGATGCTGATGAGAGAACTATGAGGCAGATAATGAGGATAAGAGTTCCTCAAGATGTTAAAATTGAGATCATATTGGCATAGGATCTCGTGCCCTAAATTCATCATATTTTTATAAATCTCGCATCAATTTTCAAGTCTAGTATAATGACATTTTAAAGTTTAAAATGTGGCGCCGGGGGCGGGATTCGAACCCGCGAGCCCCCGAAGGGGCACAGGCTCTCCTTCAGAGGCTCAAGGCCTGCGCCTTAACCTGAAGCTCATTTGGTCCACTCGGCCACCCCGGCAGTCGTTAAATTTAATCTTCCAGCTACTTTTATCTTGTCAATCCGACATAGATTTAAGTTTTGCTCCATATTTTCTATTGGTATGGTGAATAAGGCGTTCGAATTTCTTGAGCATTCAGCCGACGTATACATTGCAGCTTACGGTAGATCTTTGGAGGAAGCATTTGCAAATGCAGCTAAGGCAATGTTTGAAGTGATGACAGATACATCTAAAGTTAGACCTCTAGTCAAGAAGGTTATTCATGTGGAGGGATTTGACTTACCTTCCCTCCTCTACTCATGGCTTGAAGAATTACTCTACATTTTTGATGTTGAAGGCCTAGTCTTCTCAAAGTTTAACATTCTATCTATATATAGCCCTGCAAGTGGCAAATATGTTCTGGATGCTGAAGTCTATGGAGAACCATTAGATCCTTCAAGGCATCCGCTTGGAATCGGGGTTAAAGCTGTAACGTATTCCTTAATGGAAGTGGTTGATGTTCCAGGAAACTGTCAAGTCAAATTTGTCTTAGATATTTAAAATTATGATGTTTGTTAGCGGAAAGATTTTTTACATGTTTTCCCTTTATGGTTTGGGAGTGAATATGTCTAGAATTTCACTTAAAAAGGTTAATGCTTTCATCTGGGAGATCCCTAAAAATTCTAAGCCAGGAATGAAAGTTCCAGGCAGAGTTTTTGCAGATGAAGTTTTACTTGAAAAGATGAAGCAGGATTTAACATTGGAGCAATGTGTAAATGTAGCTCAACTACCAGGAATATATAAATTTTCAATAGTGCTTCCAGACGGCCATCAAGGCTATGGTTTTCCCATTGGAGGTGTGGCTGCACTTGACGCTGAGGAGGGTGTTATAAGTCCGGGCGGCGTGGGATATGACATAAACTGTGGTGTGCGCTTAGTTAGAAGTGACTTAAATTATGAGGATATTAAGGATGTTCTTCCAAGGCTGATTAACACGATATTCAACCTCGTCCCCTCAGGTGTAGGTTCAAGAGGTAAGATTAGACTTTCGTCTTCACAGTTCAACGATGTATTATTGGATGGTGCTCAATGGGCTGTTAGAAACGGCTACGGATGGGATGAAGATTTCCAGCACTGTGAGGAATCCGGCAGAATGCCGTATGCAGATCCCGATAAAATTTCTGATAGAGCTAAAGCGAGGGGAATGCCGCAACTGGGAACTTTGGGAAGCGGTAACCATTTCTTGGAGATTCAAATTGTAGATAAAATTTATAATCTTGATGTTGCGAAGAGGCTCGGCATTCTCCATGAAGGCCAAGTAACCATTATGATACATACAGGTTCAAGAGGGTTTGGACATCAAGTATGCTCCGACTATTTAAGAATTATGGAGCGTGCCGTTAGAAAATATAATATTAAAATTCCTGATAGAGAGCTGGTTTGTGCTCCAGCTAAAAGCAGAGAGGCTGAAGATTACTTTGCAGCAATGTCCTGTGCCACAAATTTTGCATGGGCCAATAGACAGTGCATACTGCATTGGGTTAGAGAAGCATTTGAACGTGTACTTAACAGTTCAGCGGAATCTTTAGGATTAAAGCTCATATATGATGTTGCCCATAACATCGCTAAACTTGAGGAGCATAAAATAAACGGTGAAAGGAGGAAAGTATATGTTCATCGTAAAGGTGCTACAAGAGCCTTTCCAAGAGGGCATCCAGCTGTTCCAAGCGATTACAGAGATCTCGGCCAGCCCGTTCTAATTCCAGGCTCAATGGGTACGGCTTCCTATGTTCTTCTAGGTCAGCCTAAAGCTATGGAGATAAGTTTCGGATCTACCGCTCATGGTGCAGGTAGACTTTTAAGTAGACGTGCAGCCACTAGACGTTTCAGAGGAAGCGAAGTTCAGAGAAGGCTTGCTGAAAGGGGAATTCTGGTGAGATCTGCAAGTATGAAGGGTATCGCTGAAGAGGCTCCTGAAGCTTATAAGGATATTGACCGCGTAGTAGAAGTTTCCCATAGGGTTGGAATAGCCACATTAGTGGCTAGACTTGTACCGATAGGTGTCGTTAAAGGATGATGCTCAGCCTTTGCTTTTTCATCATCCCTCTCAGCACTCGGCAAAGACATCATTGCAAATTAACTCTATGAAGCTATATCTAGATAAATTTAATTTTAAAATTTACTTTGAAAACTATACTTATTTATATAATTTTAATCAACGTAAATTTATTTGGTGTCCATTTTGGTTTGGCCTCCGCCTAGAAGGAAGAGTAAAATCTCCGTGGCAATTCCTGCAAGTTTAACATCTGATCTTCCTCATCTTCGAGATAAAAGTGTTAGGGCTGGAATAGTTGCGAGAGCTGCGGCCCTCTTTAGAGTAGAAGACATATACATATATTTGGATAGACATGGCGTTGAATCTGAAGGTGAATTTCTCTGCAAGATTCTTAACTATCTTAACACTCCACAATATCTTCGTAAAAGAATATATCCCATATCCCCCTTCCTTAAATATGCAGGTATTCTTCCCCCCCTTAAGGCTCCCCACCATACCGTTTCGGGAAACTTAAAGACCATTGGAAGAGGCGAATTTAGAGAGGGGGTTGTAGTTAAAAGTGGTAGATCTTCATTGGTGGATGTGGGTTTAGGAAAACTATATCCTATTTCTAAGAGGCTTCGTAAAGGTTCCAGAGTTACGGTTAGATTGGTTAAGAGGAGAGGTGATGTAAGCGTTAAACTTGCATCCAAAGAAGATGTGAATGTTTACTGGGGGTATACTGCATATTTCACAGGATGCTCACTGCATAAGACAGTTTCAATGGTGAATGCTGACATGGTTTTAGCCACTTCAAAATATGGTGAAATAATCTATAATCTATTGGATGAATTCTCAAACACCATGTCAACTTGCAGGAATCTACTCATACTTTTTGGCTCTCCACATGAAAGCTTATTCGACATATGTAAACGTGAGGGTGTTAAGCTGAGGGATCTCGCCGATTATATCGTTAATACGATACCGCTCCAAGGATGTGAAACTGTTAGAACTGAGGAGGCTTTACTGGCCACTTTAAGCATAATTAACCTTTTATCTTGTTCTCAACCTTCAAGTTAAATGTAAAAGTATATATGCTTGATTTGCCTGTTAAATTTCCAGCTGACTAATCCGGTTTGGGGGATATGTATGGGTCATAGACGTGTAAATGCTCCTAGGAGGGGTTCCCTCGGATTCAGGCCTAGAGCCAGAGCCAAAAGCATAGTGGCCAGAATTAGATCTTGGCCTAAAATTGAGAAAGGCCCTCGCCTTCTTGGATTTGCAGGATATAAAGTTGGCATGACCCATGCAGTTTTAGTTGAAGATTGGCCGGGAACCCCTATGTATGGAAGAGAAGTGGTGAAACCTGTCACCATAATAGAAACTCCTCCCCTATTTGTAGGTGCCCTTAGAGCCTATATTAAATCTCCATATGGCCTCAAAGTCTTCTCTGAAGCTTGGTCTCCAACAGTTCCAAAGGATTTTGGAAGAGTCTTCACAATTCCTGAAAAATTTGATTTTGAATCTTCCATTGAGAAAATAGCCTCCAATATTGATGACCTTTCGGAGTTAAGGTTGATTGTGGCATGTCAACCAAGAAAAGCTGGAATAGGAAAGAAAACTCCTGAAATCTTCGAGGTTAAAATTGATGGGGGAGATTTAAGGGAACAGTTTGAATATGCAAGGAAGATTGTGGGTTCCGAAATAGATGTTGCCGACGTATTCAGGGAAGGAGAATTCATAGATGTAATTTCAGTAACTAGGGGTAGGGGTTTTCAAGGTGTAATTAAAAGGTTTGGCGTTAAAATTAAACCCAGATGGCATAAACATAGAAAGGGAGCTAGAAAGATCGGATCTATAAGTCCAGCTCATCCCGGAGTTATGTGGACCATTCCAAGGGCAGGTCAGTTAGGTTTCCATCAGAGAACAGAATACAATAAAAGAATTTTAAAGATAGGTGACGGTGGAGATGAAATAAATCCTAAGGGTGGATTTAAACATTACGGCTTGGTAAGAAGCAGATATATAATATTGGAAGGTTCAGTTCCAGCACCTGTCAAAAGACTGGTTAAACTGAGATGTTCCATTAGACCTCCCCTAAATGCTCCGGAAGGAAAACCCAAACTTATATATGTACATGTATAGAGGTGTATGAAATGCTTCTTCTTCAAGATAAGAAAATTCAAGTTAAAGTTTACGGTTTAAACGGCTCCCCCATAAAGGATATTACACTTCCACCCTTCTTCTCATACCCGGTGAGAAAAGATCTAATTAGAAGAGCGTTCATCTCTTCTCTTACGGCTAGAATTCAACCTCAAGGTAGAGATCCCATGGCAGGTAAGAGGACGACGGCTGAAAGTTGGGGTGTAGGATTCGGTATAGCAAGGGTTCCGAGAGTGAAGGGAAACAGATATTCCAAAGCATCACAGGCAGCTTTCGCTCCCATGACGGTTGGTGGAAGGAGAACACATCCACCACGAGCGGAGAAAATTGTTTGGGAGAGAATAAATAGAAAGGAGAAGAGGCTTGCAGTAATTTCAGCTATATCTGCCGCCTCAAACATGAAATATGTTAAGATTAGAGGACATTTAGTGGAGAATATTCCGCAGATTCCATTAATAGTAGAAGATTCATTTGAAAGTTTAGAGAAGGCAAGCGACGTTAGAGAAGCCTTCAAAACTCTAGGAGTCTGGAAAGATGTTCTGAGAGCATATAATGGTAGAAAGATTAGAGCTGGTAAAGGAAAGATGAGGGGGCGCAGATACAAGATTAGAAAGGGGCCGCTGATAGTTGTATCTGGCATGGTTCCAGTGATAAGGGCTGCAAGAAACTTTTCTGGAGTAGACGTCGTCAGGGCATGCGATGTCAGCGTCATTCATCTTGCTCCAGGAGGTTTTCCTGGAAGACTTACATTGTGGACTGAGTCCTCAATCAAAGTTTTAGAGGAACGTTTCAAGAACATTTAGAAAAATTTATTTATCATCTTACGTTGTATATGTGAGAATTCAAGTTGAAATTGTGATCTAGAGGGATTAAAGTTGAGATTAAACGATCCATGGAATATAGTTGTAAAGCCGGTCATAACAGAATTGGCAATTGAGAGGATTGAGAAGGAGAATAAATTAACCTTTATAGTTAATAGAATGGCCAATAAACGTTTAGTTAAGTGGGCTGTGGAAAAATTGTTCGACGTTAAAGTTGAAAAAGTAAATGTCTTGATTACACCTCGCGGGGAGAAAAAAGCCTATGTTAAACTTAAACCAGAATTTTCAGCAGCAGATATTGCAACTAAACTTGGTGTTCTATAGGTGATTCTATGGGTAAGAGACTGCTCGTTCAAAGAAGAGGGCGTGGAGGCTCAGTTTTCAAATCGCCTTCATGGATAAGAATCGGCAAAGTTAAATATTCTTCTCCAACCAAAGTGGAGTATACTTCATCTATAAAAGGGAAGGTTGAAGCTTTACTCCATGATCCTGGAAGAGGTTGTCCAGTAGCCCTAATAAGATTTGAAGACGGTTCAAAGGAATTCATAGTGGCTCCAGAAGGATTATATGTTGGAAAAATAATCTTTAAGGGGATTAATGCCCCACTGGAGAAAGGAAACATACTTCCAGTTGGAAGAATACCGGAAGGCACTGCAATCTGCAATGTTGAATCAAGACCTGGAGATGGCGGAAAATTTGCAAGATCGTCAGGATCATATGCCATGGTAATAGCACAATCCACGGAGAGAACAATAATCAAGATGCCTTCAGGAAAAATGAAATCTCTAGATCCGAAATGTAGAGCTACAATTGGAGTAGTGGCAGGCGGCGGCCGTATCGAAAAACCCTTCGTCAAAGCTGGAACTAAGTATCATTTGGTTAAAAGAAAGGCTTGGAAATGGCCTGTAGTTAGAGGAAAAGCCATGGTGGCTGCAAGCCATCCACATGGAGGCGGCCATCATCCAAAAGGGGGTACACCGGTTCCCAGAACAGCCCCGCCGGGACAGAAAGTGGGACATATAGCTCCCAGAAGAACTGGCAGAAAGAAGGGTACTCCAAGATCTAAGAGATAATCTGCCAAGTTGGGGAGGTAAATGCCGAGAAGAATACATAAGAGAAGATCAGGCAAAAGAGGCAGCTCGTCTAAAAAATATTCATTCAGAAAACTTAGAGAAGGCGAAATATATACGGTGGTTATAGAGGATTATTCAAATAAGGGTGAAGGAATAGCCAAAGTCAAAGACACCATATTATTTATACCTGGAGGAAAAATAGGGGAGATAGTTAAAGTTAAAGTGACCTCGGTGAAATTTAAAAAAGCAATGGCTTCAATAATTGATAGAAAAGGAAGCATTTATGAGTAAATCGGAGAATTATTTAAAGTGATTTTGAGGCGGGGGTGGCCGAGTCAGGTCAAAGGCGCAGCCCTGAGGAGAATTTCTCAGAACGGCTGTGGCGTAGGCCTGCGTGGGTTCGAATCCCACCCCCCGCACCACACCATGTTTTAAGCATTTTTCAAATCACCTTTTCTGAAGGTGGGAAACCCCTGATTCAGCGGGAGATCCCGATATAGTCCATAAGAAGTTGATTTGATTAGATCGGGAGAAAACGAAAATAATTCGATCATATTTTAATAGATTTTTCTTAAATTTTTCGCTAAGAGAATTGCCATATTTGATATAGAAACCTTAGGTTGGAAATCCGTCACGTTTCACATGAAGCAACTTGAATAGTTTTTAAATGCTATTGCTCTCAACTTGGAAATTTCAGATTATTATTCCAGTAATTGTCAGTCAAAGTAGAATCTGTACTTCTCTTGTATTTTACATCGCTTTGCCTATCATTCTTACTTTAGTAGCTTTAAGCTTAAATAACATGTCCCCTCCTATTTTCTTGGCGAAGTTTATTGTAAGTAAGTCATATCCTGTTCCTATGTCCAGAATTTTCTCTGAACCATTGATTAGGGGTTTACCAAATTTTGAAGGTGTGTAGAGAATTAAAGCCAGAGTGACGAGAACTACTCCTATAATGGCTAGGCATTTTTGGAAAAGTCCTATTATAATACATCCAGTGCTAATTGCAGTAAATATGTATATCATCAACTTATGCTCAACATTTGGGAATATTCTAGCCAATTGAGTAGTTAATTTATGAACAAAGTCCTCAGCTCTATTTCTCTCTCTTCTGCCATGTTTTGAGACTATAGACTTGAGCGAATTCTTCTTAGAAGCTTTACTCTAAGCCCTTTTCCTCCTAATTTCATGTACTCTATGTATGTGGTAAAGATATTCTAAATCGATTTTTATCTATCCGTATTTAGGAGAGAATCCATCCATGCTATATTTATTTAAATCTCAACCAATTCTTTCTAACGACATCCTCTCTAAGAGTTTTCCTAAACGTAATTATTAATTCATTTTCTTTAAGTATTAACTCTCCTAAATCACAACCATTAACTCTCTTTCTAAACCAAGTTTTAGATAAGTCAAATTCTAAATAAAGTTCTCTCAGCTTAACTGTTATCCTGATTTTACTGCCTCTATAAACGTAAAGTGTCTCCTTGACTCTAACAAACTTCCTCTCTACTATCGGTTTTTCTTTTTCTCCTCCCTTTAAGGTAGCTTCTCCTCCAAGAATTTATGATAGAGTAAGCGACTTTAATAGCTGAATCAACATAATGCGGAGCATAACTCCAATTTTCGAGTAGCGTATTTCTTAGGTTCCTCTTAAACTCCCTAGATTTTGGAATTATTGGAATTAAGCTTTTAAAATGATGTTCACCATTTTCCCATTAAAGTTTTTATTCCTACATATAGGTATGGTAGACTCATAGTGAAGATGCTTGAGGCTGAAGCCATATATCTGTTTAAAAATAAAATTATTGCAAGCAATATTCCAACTGTTCCTATCACAATCTCAGTTAAACATATCTTTTTTCCCGATTTCTTTTTTCCTTTAGGCGTTATATACCATTGCTCCCCTATTCTGAATATTGCTTTTATATCTTGAATTATCACTGTTGGGGTGAGTGATGAAATTATTGCTGCGCTTCTCCCCATGTTAATTATGCTTTTTTTCGGTGTTAATCCTGCCTGTGTGGCTGCATCATAGTATGAATATGCCATCGCTCCGAGAGCTATGATGAAAATTGGCATATAATAATTGTTTATTGCCACTAGGTCTTCTCCTAATATAAGTGATGTTGCAGAGATTATGGCTAAGGCTATGTTGATCAGTAATGCCTGATATTGTGTTAGATGCATTATTAATCCAAGCTTCCAGCTGAGCGGTATTTTTGCAGTTAATATTCTTCCCAAATATTTTATTAATACTTGGTTTGTTCCGTAAATCCATCTGGCCTGCTGTCTTTTAAACACATAATATTTTTCAGGATTTTCAACGTATATTTTTGCATCTTCGAAGAAGTCCACTTTTCTTCCGGAAAGTATTGTTCTTATTGAAAGTTCAACATCTTCTGCTAAGCATTTCTCATCTAATCCTCCCAGTTCTTCTAAAAGTTTCCTTCTTATTATACATCCACTTCCTGGCGCTATTATGGGTCCTGCTCCCTCTCTTCTGCTTTTGAAGAAGACGTTTGTTAAATAGTTTAATGATATTGATTGGGCTTCAGATATAGGGGTCTCCTTCGGGTTTAACGGTTGCCAGCATGTAGCTACAATATCCACATCTCTTTTACTATCCATGTATCCTATCGCCTTCTCTAAGTATCCTTCTTCTAGCACTGCATCTGCATCTAATATTACTATATATTCTCCTCTACTCTTCGATATTGCATGGTTTATTGCTCCCGCCTTAAATCCCTTCGGCTTCTTCCTTCTGTAAAGCTCTACCTTTAACTTTTCTTCTCTTAGAATTTTCTTTTCAATTTTTTTGAATTTCTCTTCAGAGTCGTCACTTATAATTATAATTTGCATTTTTTCTTTCGGATAGGTTTGTTTTAACAATGATTTTAACATTCTATTTACAATCTCGACAGGCTCGTTTTTTATGGGTATCAGTATAGTTATCTCCGGTTTTTCATTAAACTTAATGCTTATTTGATCATTTCTCTTCTTTCCCTTCCAATAATATATTACATGATATAATATTGTGGTTAGAGAGAGTATGGATAGCGTTACTGCTGTTAGATTGAAGAGCAGCGTAACCAATTGTCGCATTATTCTCCCCTTCTAAGTTTATTTTTCCCTCTTATTCTATTCTCTTCTTCCAAGTATGAAGTTTGTGATGTTCATAATTTTCTCTTTACATTTATCCCTTATCTCTCTGAGTTTCTCCCTTCCAAGGCTGGTTATTACATAATATTTTTCATTCGTTTGCTCCGTTATACTGCTTATAAGTTTGTTTCCCTCCATTTCTGAGAGTATGTCATGTAATGTACTTAAACTGGGTTTCATGCCTGTCAGTCTAGCTATATTCTTCAAGATGTGATATCCCCTCATCTTCGATCTCTCAAGAATGGAGAGAATTAATATTCTATACATTCCTCTATACATGAATATTTCAATTCTGGACGGGTCCTCACATATCATTTTAATTCATAAAACTTCTATAATACCTTATATATTCATTTTTCGAATATTTATTTGAGTTTCTATGCGTATCTTGATGGCTATGGAGTGGAATCCCTACTCGATTGGCGGCGTCCAGAGGCATGTGAGAGAGCTTTCTGAAACATTTTTGAAGAAGGGGCATGAAGTAGTTGTGATCTTTAAGGGATGCTCCAATTCCAGAGAGGCTTTATGTTGTCTTCAACATGTACCTATAGATCCTATTCTGCCGTTCAACTTAGTAGTCCTTCCACCCGACATACGTTCTCTTAAATCAGTAATATCCAAGTTTTCTCCAGATATTGTTCACGTTCACCATGCATTCGCACCGACATCCATTCTTACCATTCACATTTCGAATAAACTGGGATTTCCAGTCATTTTAACTAACCATACATATATAGGCGGGTTTACTTCTCCGATATTTTCAGTTTTTCCCTCTAAATTATTGTTCTTTCTCAGATCGATTTTATCTAGAGCTGACCATATAATCTCGGTGGGTAGAAGCGCCCACCTGTTTATAAAAAATATTGTAGGCTCAAACTTTAATGGATCTATAATTCCCAATGGCGTTAACGTTGAAAGATTTAGTTTTTCCCCATATTTTCCCGAGAATCCCATCCTACTATTTGTCGGCAGACTTGTTTATAGGAAAGGTGTTCACATACTTTTGAAGGCTTTCTCAAATGTTGTTAAAAGATTTCCCAACGCCAAATTATTAATAGTCGGTGATGGTTATCTCTCCCTCCCTCTCCAATTGATGGCTAAGAAGATTCTTCCAAATGATAACTTCACCTTTCTTGGACAGGTTTCAGACGAGGAGTTGACAAGAATATATCAAAGTGTAAGCTTAGTGATCGTTCCAAGCATAATGTCTGAAAGTTTTGGAATGGTTGCTTTAGAGGCTATGGCTTCCGGTAGGCCTGTGGTGGCTTCATCGGTGGGAGGTTTAAGCGAAATTGTCATTGACGGTGTAACCGGTTTTCTCGTGGATCCGGCGGATCCAGTAATGCTTTCAAATCGCATATCAACTCTTCTTGAGGATTATTCCCTTTTAAAAAGAATGGGTTTTAATGCTAGGAGACTTGTAGAGGAGAAATATTCATGGAATATTATCTATAATATGGTTCTCAAAGTTTACAGGGATGTTTTAAATTTACATAGATGTTGAAGTGAAATGTTAGGAGGCATAGACTTGTTTGATCTACTTCTCCAAATTCTCAGAAATTATGGTCTTATAGGGGTCTTTCTCTCATCTTTCTTCGGCAATGTCACACCATATTTCGGTATTCCATATCTCTTCTTCATTGTAGAGTATTCTTCAATAGTTGAAACAAATCTATATAGCATTCTTCTAATCTCCCTGATGGGTGGTTTAGGTTCAGCTTTAGGGAAGTTAATTCTCATCTTGGTGATTCGTCCTTTAAGAAGAGTTCTACCTGAACATTATCTCATAGAGTTTGCCAAGTTTCGCCGAATATTTGATAGAGGTTTATTTACAGCAATCTTCCTCTTCGCTGCTCTCCCACTACCAGACGATGTGCTATATGTTCCCATAGGATTTTCCCAATATAGTTTAATTAAATTCTCCTTAGCCGTATTTCTCGGCAAATTTATAATAGTGTTTATTTCAACGGTTTTCGGCGGCAGTGTCAATTTCGCCTTCAGTGGAAATATCATATTATCTGGTACAGTTTCATTTCTCCTTTCTCTTCTAGTTTTTCTAATCATTTTAAAGTTTGATTGGGATAAATTCTCCTTGGCTGTTGGAGATCACGGTTGGCTTGGCGCATTAAGAATGGTTTTAAGGGATTTTTCATCATTTTGGAGATGATGGGCCCGGTGGGATTCGAACCCACGACCCCCCGGTTATCAGCCGAGTGCTCTAACCAGGCTGAGCTACGGGCCCTCCTCTAAATACTTCAGCCTAGTAACGTTTTAAATTTTCCTCATACAAAATTTTTTTGGTGTTCCTTTTGGTTCTCACCGATGATGAATTGGAGAAGCTTATTAAAGCCGGAGAAATCGTTAGGAGAGTTCTAGATTATGCTTCCAGCTATGTTAAACCCGGCCTCAACGTTTTAGATGTATGTGAACGTTTAGAGAATATGATAATTGATCTTGGAGGTTTACCAGCCTTTCCATGTAATGTTTCCATCAATAGTATAGCTGCACATTACACTTCTCCTCCCAACGATTCCGCAATTATTCCTCAAAATTCTCTTGTTAAAGTTGATGTTGGAGCACATGTTGACGGTTACATTGCAGATGCAGCGATCACTTTATCCTTCAATCCAGATTACGATGTTATGGTTGACGCTGTTAAGGCTGCTCTTAATAGAGCTATCTCGATGATTAGGCCTGGCATTAAGGTCAGTCAAATTTCACGTAGCATTGAGGAAGTTATAAGGGGTTACGGTTTTAAGCCTATAAGTAATCTTTGTGGGCATCTGTTAAGGCGATATATCCTTCATGGAGGTAAGAGCATACCTAATATTTCGGGTAATTATCCGTGGATTGTAGAGGAAGGCGACGTTTTCGCTATTGAACCCTTCGCTACAGATGGTGGTGGAAGAGTGGTTGAAGGTTCATCCACATATATATTCAGTTTCGTTAGGAATCGTGCTAAAGGTAGATTTGAGAGAAAACTTCTAAGTTTCATAAGATCCCATTTCAGATCTCTACCCTTCTGCACCAGATGGTTTAAAGGCTTCTTCAATATTGATTCTGTTGTTGACGTATTGGATCGTTTAAATAAAAATGGCTCCATATATGGTTATCCCGTATTGAAAGAGGTGAAGGGAGGCTTGGTTGCACAGGCAGAACATTCAGTTATAGTTACAGGTGACGGTGCCCTAGTAACTACTCTGGGAGGTCGACTAAACTGATAACTCTCCCAGCCGTCATACTATTCTTCCTCTCCCCTCTGATAGCTGAACTTCTATCGAGCTCTGCTCCTCCCTCTGAATTCTTCTCTCTTGGAGGTTTTCTCATAGTTTCCCTTTATGGTCCCGGAGTGGTCCTTATCAGAGAGATTGCTAAGAGAAGGCATTTCAACTATATTGGCATACTTCTTCTGGGCTGTGCATATGCTGCGGTAGAGGAAGGATTAGCATGTAAATCGTTCTTCGACCCTAACTGGATGGATTTAAACATATTTTCTTGGTATGGCCGCTGGATGGGTGTTAACTGGCCATGGCTTCTCGAGTTAACTATTTATCATGCGGTCTTCAGCATTACTATTCCAATAATTTTAGTAGAGTACATGTTTCCTGAACGTATTGATGAATGTTGGGTTTCAGGGAAGGCTTTAATAGCATTGATTCTCCTCTTCGTAGTCGATGTTTTATTCATTAATCATTTCATTTCAAATTATACGCTATCATTTCCTCAATTATTTTTCACCTTTACATTAATTTTCATCTTCATTTTGTCGGCATTTTTAAGTTCAAATATTCATTTCTTCTTTAAAGGGTTAATCTCTCCCCGCAGATTATGGTTTTATGGAATGATCTGGGGATTCTCCATGTTCTTTATTTATATTGTCCTTCCCCGTCTTCAACCCTTTCCAGCTGTAATTATACTTTTAGGTTTAATTCACATCTATTTAATTTATAAAATTTTTAGAAATCATATATTTACATCCTTCGATTTTAAGAATGGCTTCTACTTCTCGTCAGGCGTACTCACATATCTGATTGCTCTAACTCCTATACATGAGTTTAATGTGAATAGGCCTGATAATCCGCATGGAATGATTTTTATAGGTTTATTTTTCTCATTGTTTCTGATATGGCTTTGGAGGAGAGGTATGCGATAAAGTTAAAATCATTCTCTTTTCTTTTATTTTATGGTTTTATGCCCCGGTAGCTCAGCCTGGTTAGAGCGGCGCCTTGGTAAGGCGTAGGTCGCGGGTTCGAATCCCGCCCGGGGCTCCAAATAGATTTTTGTAGGATTTTTCATCGGCATTGATTTAAGTGTAATTCTCAAAAGATTTTTATGAAATAGATAACATGCCTTTAATGGTGATGCTTTATTTTCTCGGAAATTAAAAGTAAGATTAAAATGGCAAAAAAGAACCTTGAATCTATCGGTTATGTCGTTGAAGAAGTATCTACAAAAGAGTTTTATGATTTTATGACTGGAGAAATATTTTCTGAGGATACCATTACTCTGGTTGATGTTTTAGAGAATGATTACCTAATGATTCATGAAGTAGTAGAAATAAATGAGCTGAAAAAGATGGGGCGAATAATTAACAGTCGAGTAA
>QMRB01000021.1 GCA_003649185.1 Thermoproteota archaeon
ACATGTTTAAAGATATCTTGGGCCAAGTTCATCCACCTTTGAAACTATAATTTCATCTTGATGGAAAAATTTCAGGTAAACTTTTAAGATTTCATCTAAGTATTTCTCCTCTACCAATGAGTGAACGGCTTCTCCTATCATGTTCTGCGTTGCACCTATAATATGGGTTTCATCGAGCTGTTCAAGTAAAATTTTAACTCTCCCACTCATAAATCCAGCTTTCAATGCGAATCTTCTACAGTTTTTCATGAAATTCTTCGGTGTCGGATCTCTGAGAATTCTTCTAAGAGTCTCCATTCCTATTTGATTTAAAATTTCAAGTCTACTATGATCTTTCAGAATCTCCTCTTTTCTTATAGGGCCGAAGGAGGCTGAAACTATGAGAAAATCTTTTGGAATGAAAATTTTATCCACCACTGCATATCCTGGAGCTCCAGGAGAAGTTAAAATTTTTATACCTCCACTTGGCCCCACTATTCCAGCCACAGTTCCCAAACCAGTTTTACATTGAAAGTCTGCCAGATGAGCTATTCTAGCCATCTGCATATAGGTTATTTTTATTTTGAAGATTTTGGAGAGAGCCATTGCAGCGGCCAATGCACTTGCACCGCTCGTTCCATATCCGCATCCTATTGGAACTTCAATACGCTGCTCAATCTTCAACTTTCCCTTCAACTTTCCATATTCACTTAAATATTTTAGAACTGTTTTAATTATGGGGGAGTCTAAAGGTTTACCGTTGATGAAATTGGAGACTTCAAGTTCACTTTGAGATCTATCGAGACTTACAGTTACCTCTACACCTTTCTCTAAAGTGAATCCTCCTCCCCATGCACCGCATTTCAGAGGGTTTTCATGGAGATAAGAGGCGAAGAAACTTGATATTGCTGCTGGACAGAATGCTTTAACCCTTATCATTAAATAGTTTTCCCCCAAGTAAATATTTATAAAGTTTAAATATCTTTATATTATGTGCGAGGGGTTTTGATGGGGGATAGCCTTTGGAATACTTGAAGAAGTGAAGAAAAGCGCCGACTATAAAAAGCTTATCGAAAAATTCGGTGCAAAACCCTTCAATCAACAATTGAAGAAAAAGCTTGGAAAAACCCATAAATTAATGGAGTTAGGCTTCATATTTGCTCATAGAGATTTCGACAAATACTTGGAGATGTATAAGCGTGGCGGCAGAGTTGCCATAGTATCTGGGAGAGGACCATCCAATTATCTGCATTTAGGCCATTTACTCCTATTCGAATTCATAAAATACTTGCAGGAATTACTTGAAGCTGAAGTATATATTCCACTCTCAGATGATGAAAAATATTTTTTTAGAAAAGTGAGGAATTTGGAGGAGGCATATAAGTATGCAATTGACAATGCATTGGACATTATTTCAATAGGATATGATCCTGAGAAAACTCATCTATATGTTTCCACTAAAACTGGATGGGTATATCCGCTTTCAGTGGAGCTTTCAAGACATTTAACATTCAGCACTGTTAGAGCTACATTTGGATTTACAGATGAAACTAATCCTGGAGCAATATTTTATGGAGCTGTTCAAGCAGCGCACATTCTCGGACCGACAATTCTCAAAGGATATCCTGTAACTGTTCCTATAGGTATGGATCAGGACACCTATATGAGGCTTACAAGGGACATTGCCGGTAAAATTAGAGTTTTTAAACCTGCATCACTATATATTAGATTTTTAAGGGGATTAACCGGTGAACCTATGTCTGCTTCAAATCCTGAAACATGCATCTTCACTGTGGATGATTCGGAGACCGTTAAAAGAAAAATTTGGGAGGCATTTACAGGTGGAAGGGCAACTGTAAAGGAGCAGAAGTTGAAGGGGGGAGAACCTGACAAATGTGTAATTTTCGAATGGCTTTCAGCATACTATTATGAAGATTTAAAGGAAATATTGGAGCATAGGGAGAAATGTATTGGAGGAGGGATCATCTGCGGAGAATGTAAGAGAATGCTCTCTGAAAAGATTGTTGAAATATTGGTGGAGCATAGGAGGAGAAGGGAAAAATATAGGGATCTGCTCTCCAAATACTTTGAACATGAAATTTAACTGTCTAAAAGTTCGAGAATTCTTTTGACAGCTGCTTCAACCGAATCTTCAACATATATTTTTCCAGGTATTTCAAAATTGTCTGCCACTAGGTCTGAAACTCCGCCTGAACCCTTCAATATTATTACGGGTTTACCATAGGTTAAGGCTAGGCTGATCTCTGAGAGAGTTCCGAATCCACCTCCAATGGATACTATAACATCGCCTGTTAAAACGTTTACAGCATTCCTCGCATATCCTAAACCTGTCACAACAGCTACATCGACATATCTGTTAGCCTCACTTCTATCGAATCCTGGGAGAATGCCCATTGTTAATCCATTGAAATTTTTAGCTCCTTTACATACAGCCTCCATGACTCCTCCTCTACCTCCAGTTACAACTATCAAATTGTTCTTCGCTAAAAGTTCTCCAAGCTTCACTGACAATTTATAGGTGGATTCATCTTCTATTCTGCTTCCACCTATCACGGTTACATATCCTTTCAAGAGATAAGCCACCTTTACAGCCATATTTCATGGAGGTTTAAGCATCAATCTATTCTTAAAGTAGTTTTCTATCTCCTTTCTAAGCTTATCTGGAATTTTTCTTTCAAATGGAAAGGCAGCTGCTTCAGCCACATATCTGGTCAGAAAGATCTCTATAAATTCTCCTTGTATTTGGAGGGCTTGGGGTCTCAGCCATCTCATCGAATCCTCTATGCTGTGCATGAATATGTTGCTTCCACTACTCCTTGAAAAGCTTACACTCGGTATTCCAATGCTGGACAGTGATGTTCCATCTGATGAGTAAACTCCCTCCCTAACATTGTAGAGTATTCCAAGCTCCTTTGATAGAAGCTTTACGGCTGCTGTAAGTTCTGGCGGCCCTAAAATTGCAGCGGAATTTGAACCTATCATGGCTCCATGCACATCTAGATTTAAAGCCAATTTCACCCTTTCAAGTTCAGATTTTCCGTCTCCTCCACTCTTCTTAAACTCTTCAGCTTTCTCCTTCAACTTTTTCGCATAGAATATGCTTCCCCTTAACCCCATCTCTTCAGCTCCCCATGCTATGAATCTCATGGTTCTTCTGCTTCCCTTCTCAACGAAGACCTTTGCAAGCTCCATAACTATAGATGTGCCTCCAGCATTGTCTCCTGCCCCTGAAACATTTGGAACAGTATCGTAATGGCCACCTATAATTACTATTTCATCATCCCTTGAAGTTCCCTTTAACTCTCCTATAACATTCTGCGATTTAGCCTTCTCCTCTTCAGTTTCCACTATTACTCTAAGCTTTTCAACCTTTGAATCTAAAAGTTTAAGTCCATCTTCGAAGGTTATTCTCAGAATCGGTATTGAACCATACTTTTCTCTATGTTCAGGCATTCCCCATAGATGCTTCGGATAGATTTTAGGATAATTCTCTATGCATATGATGGCTAGAGGCTTATATTTCATGAGAATGTTCATGGATTTCCTTGTGAAACGTGGGGTTAAAATTATCTTTCCAGCTATTTTTGAATCTAAATATTCTTCATCAGTGCTCTCCACATAGACGATTTCACCCTCCACTCCTTCCACACCTGTTCCACCGGTCAGCGGCATGGCTTCGCAGGGAATCTCGCCGAGATTCGGCTTTAAAACTTCGAGAAGTTTCGATTTAACCTTTCCCGCAGTGACCTCGAATTCTTGGATTTGAACATCTAAACCCAATTTTTCAAAATATTTTTGAATATATTTTGCAGCTTTCCTTTCAGCTTCGCTTCCACTCGGCCTTGCTCCAATCTCCTCTGCAAGCATCTTTAAATGTTTAAATGCCTCTTCACCGTCAAATAAAGTTTCATTCAAAAGGGACACCTAAATACACTATTGAAATGTAGAGATAAATATTTTAGGAGAATGGAATTTAATTTTTCCCTTCAACTTTCTCCATGAGTTTTTCAGCCATCTCCATTAGGGCTTTAGATGTTTTTGTATCGGGATGTTTGAGGAGGTATGGTTCCCCCTCATCGTTACACTCATTTAACCTTGGATCTATAGGTATTTCGCCTAGAAGGGGAATATTCATTTCGGCAGCTATTCTTCTTCCAGCACCTTCACCGAAGATCCTGTAGAAGGCTCCGCAATTTGGACATGTAAATCCACTCATATTTTCAACTATTCCTATAATGGGAAGATTTAATTTTCTGCAGAAGTTTACTGCCTTTTTAACCACGATTCTGGATAGATCTGATGGAATTGTAACTATGACTGCTCCATCCACAGTTCTCATAAACTGAGCTATGCTTAAAGCTTCATCTCCAGTTCCAGGCGGCAGATCTACAAATAAATAGTTTAAATTGTTCCACTGAACGTTTGCAAGGAATTCTCCGATAAGTTTTCCCTTTAATGGCCCTCTCCAAATTACAGGTGAATCCTCAGTGGGGAGGAGGAATTGGATCGATACTACTTCAACGTTTAACGGCCCCTTTACAGGCAGTATTCGATTCGATTCAACCCTTAAACTTTCACCTTCAAGGCCGAGGATTTTAGGTATTGAGGGGCCGTGAATATCAGCATCCAATATTCCTGAACGTTTATTTTTAATTGCTGCTGCTAAGGCTAGAAGTGCAGTTATGGAGCTTTTACCTACACCTCCCTTTCCACTTACAATTACAATTTTATGATCTATTCTCTTCATATTATCCTCTATTTTGTTCTTCAACTCTTCTATTGGATTTTTCATCTGCTCCAAGCATACACCTCCAATTTCACGTTTATCTTGAATGTCGGCTTAAATATTCGTTAAAAGATCATTTATGTGCAATTACACATTTTATTTAAAGTTTACCCTTCAATCAAAACGCTTTTACAGTTTGAAAATGAATCTTTAGAGGTGAGATTTTGCCCGACTATGCCCTGATAAATGGATACATTATAGATGGAACAGGTGGACAGCCCATTGAGAATGGAGGAATAATCATTAGAAACGGGGTAATAGTGGATGTGAATTCTATGGATAAGATTAAAGTTCCAAGCGGCATTGAAGTTTTAGATTTGGAAGGTAAAACTGTAATGCCTGGACTTATAGATGCACATCTACATTTAACCGGTTTGAGAACTGGAGACATGATAAAGGAGCCTCTGCTAACTCCATATGCAACTCTGGTTGCTAGAGCTGTAAGAGATCTTGAAGCTCTCATAGATGCAGGGTTTACATCTATAGGTGATGCTGGAAGCATAATAGCCCTCCAGCTTAAAAGAGCAGTTATGGAGGGAACTATTAGGGCTCCTAGAATAGTTGCTGCAGGATATACTTTATCCCAAACCTTCGGCCATGGAGACGAACACTTTCTCCCAATAGAATATGTTGATGCTAGGAGCAGTAGGCTTAACGCTCCAATATCATCATTAATATGTGATGGAGTCGACGAATGTAGAAAGGCTGCAAGATATGCTTTAAGGGCAGGTGCAGACTTCATAAAGATAATGGCTACAGGCGGAGTTATGTCTGAGAAGGATAGACCGGAATATACTCAGTTCACTTTTGAAGAGATTAAAGCCATAGTGGAGGAGGCTGAACATGCACATAGATTCGTCCACGCCCATGCCCAGGGAGCTGAAGGCATAAAGAATGCTTTAAGGGCAGGTGTAAAGGTTATAGCTCATGGAATATTCATAGATGAGGAGGGAGTTGAATTGGCTAAGAAGATGAACGCCATAATAGTTCCAACCTTTTCAATAGTTGAACACATATTAAAGTATGGAAGGGAGATTGGAATACCGGAGTGGGGGCTTAGAAAATCCATGGAGGTGCATGAAATACATGTAAGAAATATTGGTGAAGCCTATAGGGCTGGAGCTAGAATAGCCACTGGAACGGACTTTCTCGGTGGAAGGAAAGCCTTCAAATATGGAGACAACTCCCTTGAAATTGAACTTTTAGTTGAGAAGATAGGGATGAAACCTATGGATGCCATTGCAGCTGCAACGAGAAATGCAGCTGCAGCCATCGGATTGGAAGGTAAAGTTGGAACTATAGAGAAAGGTAAACTTGCAGATTTAATAGTGGTTGATGGAAATCCGCTGAGAAATATTAAAGTTTTAAGAGATACCAATAGAATAGTGCTCGTTTTAAGAGATGGAAAAATTATGAAGAAGATTTAACCATTATTTATTTTAACGGATAACTCCAATATTACTGTGAAATCCAACATGGTTAAGTAGGATTTGATTCTGATGAATCTGGGTAAAATATTATTTTTAGATGTGGAATCCACAAGTTTAACTGCTGAAAGCGGATTTATAGTTGGAGCTGGAATTATGGATGAAAATGGAAAGTGGATCCATGAATTCGTCGACGACAATATAGCTGAGAATGAGGGGAAAATTTTGAGAAGAATATTGGAGAGGATTAGTGAAGCTGACACTATAATAACATGGTATGGTGAAAACTTCGATATTCCCATGATAATTTCCAGAAGCCTTGTAAATGGGATAGATCCAAAGATCATTTTGGAGAAGAGACATATAGATCTATATAAATATGCTAGGAGACTGCTCAGATTGAATGATTACAGTCTGGATCGAGTGGCCAAGTTTTTTGGAATATCTAAGAGAAGCGAGCTTAAGGGAAGCGATATGCCTCCACTATATATGAGAGCGATCTCCGGAGATGGGGAAGCTTTAAAGAAGATTATGGAGCATTGCTATGATGATTTGAAAGCGCTTAGAGAAATCTTCATATTTATGAGAAGTATGATTGAACATTTAGAGGGGGAAGTGGATGGATAGGGGAAGTGACATATTATACGTTATGGTTCTTGCATGTATAATAGTGGTTTTGGGAATAGTTATGCTTCTCGCCAACTCCGAGTTCGGAGTTTTCCTCATAATTATTGGAGCTCTCTGGGCCGCTGTCACATCTGTTAGGAGAATGGGGAGAGGTATTAGAAGGTAGGGGTGAATGGAGCTTCACTCTCCACCAATTTGAAGAGCTTTGCCACCAAATCTAAAATTAAAGATATAAACCATACTGCCAAGATTATTGAGAAATCTATGGAAATTTTCATGCCTTGAATTGTGAGTGAAAGCTTTCCGAAATCTAAGGCTAAAACTGCATATGCAAAATATATGGAAGAGGTGAAGATGTTGAAGAGGAAGCCAAGCCAAGAATTCCAGAGAAGCGAATTGACTATTGAGAGGAGGAGGAATATGCCGAGTATGCTGAAATCCACCATGTAAATGGATTGGAAACCCATAGCCTCCTGATATGCTGTGCTATTAAGAGAGGAGCTTAGAAAAGAATAGATGAGAGTTGGAACATAGCTGTAGAGAATATAATTTGCTACTCCAGTGAGGAATCCTAAAATTAGTCTTGAAAGTATAGCGGTCTCAAATTTTCTTTCAGCTTCAACCATGATAAAACCTCCATTCAGCAACTTTAACCAGTTCATCTTCAACCTCCAAATAGATGTTTATTCCCCTAATCTCCGGCAGATCGCTCAGCGGAATATTCCATTTGGCAGTCTTCTCCTCATATGCTTCGAAGGTTCCTAAATATGTTTTATAGGATGTTTCATTAGTGTACAGTTTAGCTATGACGGGAATCCCTATGAAACCTGTCGATCTAACTTTAACCGTTATGGAGGTATGGGTGGAATTGTAAATTGAAGATTCAACTCCGGAGGGAAATGTGAAGGCATATATTGGAAAGAGAGGCTGCTTAGAAGTCTCAATATTTATCGGTATAACACCTCCATAGCTTAAACTGAAAATCATGGAGGCTGAAAAGTTTCCTCCAAGAATATTTAACGGTAGAATGCAAGGTATAGTTATAATGTTCACTCCGGGTTTAACCGTTATCGGACTGCTTGAATATTGGCGTTCACCATTCTTCAAGGATACTTTGAAAACGTTTAAATCATGATTTCCAGAATAGTTTAAATGTAACTTCACCGTTAAATGGACATTGCTACCTGTAACTTTTAAATCTGAAATTTCAACTTTGAATCTTATTTTGGAGAGATCATTGGACATGGCGTATAGAGTGAATATTACGGCTCCAAGAGATGAAAATATTATTAGAAGAGAGAAGAATCTTAGAACGGAGCTTATCATTCCTCAGTCCCCGTGGGCGAATATACTTCGCCTTCCATTTTCATGAGAACTATACCTTTAGACATTAATATTCCACCTATAGCCACCATAACTGCAACCCAGAGAAGTCTTGGAAGCATCTCCGCGATAACGGTTATCAGATAAGTGAAGGCATTCACTATATCTCCGCTCTGAATGACCACTCCTTCAACTGTGGAGTAGGCCATGTAGGCGATTCCAAACGATATTAGAAGTAATGCTAAGCCGAGGAAGAGTAATAGTAGACCAAGCTTTCTAGATTCAATTGGCAAAGAATTCACCAATCATAATTAAATGAAAAAACTTTTAAATCTTACCTAAATCAGTTAAATAAACTAAATTTAAATTGCTGTTTGGAGAAGAGTGGAGTGAAATTGGTTAAGCTAAACATAGAGGAGATTAAGAGGAGTCTTCTAAACCCCAAATTGAAAACGATAATTTTAACACATTCAGATATGGATGGCATAGCTTCAGCTGCAATTCTAATAAGATATTTGAAGCTTCATAGAGGATTAGATTATGATGAAATTAAAGTTTTATTTGTTGGACCCTCCACCCTTCTAAATGCTTTACAACTGGTCAAGAAGAGTAATTGCGGAATCTATATCACCGATATCTCCATCAATGAGAGGCATAGAAGAGGAATTATAAATGAGTTGAAGAGGTTGAAGAGAAATGGAAATAGAATTTACTGGATCGACCATCACCATTGGAGAGAGGAAACTGTGAAGGAGATTGAGAAGATCATAGATTGGATAACTGTAAAGAAGACTCCCAGCGCGGCTCGAATAGTATATATGGCTTTAAATTCTTCAGATGAAGTTTCAGGAAGAATCGCCGACTATGCTGACGACATAGATTCATTAACGGATAGATTGGAGGAGAGCTTTACTTTAAGGGTGCTCTCATTTAAAAATGAATGGAGAGAGAAACTGTTGAGAAAATTCAGTGAAGGGGTAATTGTGAATGGAGAGGTAAGGGAGGAGGGGGTGAAGATTAGAAGACTTATAGACAGGGAAGTGGAGAAGGCTTTGAAGAAGGCTAAAATAATGTGGACTAAAGGTAAACGTAAATTTGCATTTATAGATTTGAGGGAGGCGAAGCTTCCTAAAAGCTGGCTTGCTAGAAAAGTGGCTGAAAAATACAATTTGGATTTTACAATGGTTCTTAGAAAGAGCAATGCCATATCACTTTACATTGGATCTAAAAAGAATTCTGAGATAAATCTGCTTCCCATAGCTAAACATTATGGGGGTGGTGGACATACATTTGCATGCGGCTTCAAATTGAAGCTTTCATTGAAGAGTAAAATATTAAATTATTTAACTTTTGGAAGATACATTTCAGGGGAGGTTAAAGAAGCCGTTGAACTTGCAAAGTTGAAGCTATAATCTGCTTTGAAATTTAGAGTAAAATGCAGTCGACTCAACCCTTAAAAATATAGATTAAAGCTAGGAGACCTAAGCATATTAGGAAGATGCCGAGAGAGTATCCTATGGAAGATGTTAATAGAAATGTGATTAGAGAAGCTGATAGAAGTATTAGGATGGAGCCGTTTCCAACATAGAATCCGCCATCCTCAACCAATAGGAAACCATAGATAACTGTCCATACACCTAAAGTGAGAAGGAATCCTGAAAATATTATTATTGGATTGGATATTAAACCTGAACTTGAAAGGATTATGGAGAATCCAAGATAAATTATAATTATAGTTACCGCTACAGTTCCATATGAAGGCTTATTCAATCTAACACCCAAATATCATTAAACAAATAAAATATATTTAGGTTGTTGAGAAAATTATCATTATCCTAATGGTTGGAGGAGGTTGAATGGAAAAGAGAGTTCTAATAGCTCTCGGCGGAAATGCTATTAAAAAGGCTGGTGAAAAGGGAACCTATGAGGAACAGTTGAGAAATGTTAGAGTTACATGTGAACAGCTCGTCAAGATCATTGAGAAAGGTTATCAAGTGGTGTTGACCCATGGAAATGGCCCTCAAGTTGGAAATCTCCTAATCCAGCAGGAACTGGGAAAAGGGGAGGTTCCACCTCAGCCTTTAGATGTTCTTGGAGCTATGACTCAAGGACAGATAGGATATATGATTCAGAGAACTCTTAGAAACATGCTTTTAGAAAGGGGAATTAGAAGAGAAGTTGTAACGATCATAACACAGGTTGAAGTTGAAAGGAATGATCCGGAATTTAAGAATCCAAGTAAACCTATAGGTCCATTATACACTTTGAGGGAGGCTGAAAAGATGAAGGGGAGATGGATAATTAAAAAGGTTAAACCTGGAGAAGGCAAAGTATATAGAAGGGTTGTTCCATCCCCTAATCCCATAAGAATAATTGAAGGTGAAGCCATTAAAAGGCTTGTGGATAGCGGTGTAATAGTGATAGCTTCAGGTGGAGGCGGAATCCCTATAACCTTTGAAAATGGAAGATATGTGGGGGTGGAAGCCGTTATAGATAAGGATCTTGCAGGGGAGAAGCTCTCCGAAATCGTTCAGGCAGACATTTTTCTAATATTAACAGATATAGATAAAGTTAGATTGAACTTTGGAAAGCCTGATGAGAAGAAACTGGATAAAATGACTGTGGAGGAGGCGAAGAAATATTATAGGGAGGGGCATTTTCTACCTGGAAGTATGGGGCCTAAAATACTTGCATGTATAAGGTTTCTTGAGTGGGGCGGTGAGAAGGCTATAATAGCATCTTTAGAGGAAGCCTTAGAGGCTTTGGAGGGGAGGGCTGGAACAACCATTACGAGGAGTTGAAAATGTCAAGGGAGCATAAGGAGAAGGCTTTAAAAAATATTAGAATTCACATAGCAGTTGTAAGTACATCTAGATATAGAAGGATGATTGAAGGGGGAAGGGTGGAGGATGTTTCAGGAGAATTAGCAGTTAAACTTGCAGATCGATACGGCCTCAAAGTATCAGGGAAAACCATAATTCCAGATGACATTGAAACCATTACAAAAACAGTTATGGAGAGATTGAAGGAGAATGATGTAATAATACTTGTAGGTGGCACTGGAGTTTCAACTTCAGATGTAACCGTTGAAGCTGTTAGAGAAATCTTCGAGAAAGAGCTTGAAGGCTTCGGAGAATTATTTAGATTTTTAAGCTACAGGGAGATAGGATGCTCAGCCATTATTTCTAGGGCTACAGCAGGAATTATCGGTGGAAAACTTGTGGCATGTATACCTGGATCCCCTGACGCCGTTAAATTGGCAGCTAAACTATTATACCCGGAGCTTGGACACATATTATATCATGCGAGAAAATAATTTGAACATTTAAGGGTTAAGAGCTATGGGGAGAGATCATTTTAGAGAAGAGTTGATGAGGCTTCTCGAAAAGATCGATGGAAATGTAGATGCAATATTGGTGGAGGGGGTTAGAGATGAAAAAGCTCTTAGAAGAATAGGGGTTAAAACGGAAATTTTAAGGATAAACATGTATGGAATGAATATTTTAAACTTGGTGGAATATTTAGAAGAAAAGTATAGGGGTAGAAGGATTATTGTTTTATCGGACTTTGACAATGAAGGTTTAAGGCTTAACAGGAGAATTGAAGTGGAGATTGAAGGTAGAGGGGTGAAAGTTGAGAAAAGTTTAAGGGAGAAGCTGAGAATTCTCATGGCTAAATATGGGAAGAGAAAAATAGAGGAATTGTAAAGTATAATTTGATTGCCATATCAAATTAAAGGTGTAATTTGGAGATGAATATTAGAGGAGTGGCTGATCTACCGTTACATTATGGAAATGTACCTAGATGGCTCTTCAAAAGGATGACCGAGCTTGCATCGGAAATATTAACCATTATGGGAGAAGAATTCGGAGAGCTTAAAATTCTTGAAAGACTCTCCAATCCATTATGGTTTCAAGCTTTAAGCAATGTGCTCGGATTCGACTGGCATTCATCCGGTTCAACAACCGTTCTGTGCGGAGTTTTAAGAGAAGCGGTCCATAAAACTGATTTGAAAATGGCTGTTGTAGGTGGAAAGGGAAGGCAGAGCCTTAGAACACCCATAGAGATTAGAAGTGTAGCTGAAAGGTTTAGGCTGGGAGAAGATGAAGCTGAAAGATTGGTGAAGATTAGTAGGTTGGCAGCGAAGATTGATAATGCTGCAATTCAGGATGGATTCCAAATATATCATCACACCATGATCATAACTGGAAATGGAGATTGGTGTATTATTCAGCAGGGAATGAACAGGGAGATTCGTATGGCGAGAAGATATCATTGGCTTTCAGAGAAGATTGGAAGATTGGTGGTGGAGCCTCACAGTGCAATCTCATCCACCGTTAAAATGAGGAATATTTTAAACTTGGCAGCTGAGGAGAGTGAGAATGCAAGGAAGATGATCGTTGAAATTGTGAATGAGAATCCTGAGAAGATTAGAAGGGATATTTACAGGTTGCGGAGGATTCTCAGCGGAGATAGATCGATTTTAGATTGGCTGATCCCTAAACCCGTCAATATAAAATTTGATTTAACATATTATAGACCTTTAGAGGAGCATAAAATTAATTGGAGAAGGCTTCATAGAAATTTAAGTTTCAATGCAGACTGCTTTGAAAATCTACTGTTGAGGAGAGGAGTTGGACCATCAACTTTGAGGGCTCTATCATTAATATCCGAATTAATTTATGGTGAACCTCCATCCAAAAGGGATCCTGTAACCCATATTTATGATCCCGTTAAATGGTCATTTACGGTTGGAGGAAAGGATGGAATCCCCTACCCTATCTCTAAAAGGCATTATGACAATGTGATCTATGAATTGGAGTTGATAATTGATGGAATTAGAAGAAATGAGGAGGCGAAGAGAAGAGCCTTCAAAAATTTAGGTTTACTTTCAAAGAAGTGGAATAGCATATTCGAGGAGAATAGAACATTTCTAGATAGATTTGATTAGCGTTTCAGTCGGCCATATTTTTCAAGGATCTCTACAACCTTGTTCAATAGAATAGCATATCTTATATGATTATCCCTTCCCTCAACTGTGACAGCTTTGAACAGTGAATTTATAATTGCTTCCTCCACTGCTTCAGCTGCAGCTTTAAATAGTGGTGAAAGATAACTGTCATGAACTTTTCTCTCCTCAAACTCCAATTTATCCTTGTAGTGTGGAATTTTAACTGCAGTTGAAAATGCTATGGCAAAGTCTCCGCTTCCATTGGACGAGTAGCTTCCAGTTCTAGCAAGTCCATGTGTAGCTCTCTTAGCTAACCTTCCAAGCTGCCTTGCAGATAGCGGAGCATCCGTAGCCAATACCATTACTATTGATCCTCCACTTTGAGGAATTCTGCTTCTACCATAATCTTTAAGCTCCAATCCTACCGGTACTCCTCCAATCTTCAAATCTTCTCTCCTTCCAAAATTGGAGAGCACTAGGGCTCCCACAGTGTATCCTCCTAGACGTTTAGGCAATCTTCTTGAGGCTGTTCCAATTCCACCCTTAAATTCGAAGGCAGACATCCCTGTACCTGCACCTATAGCTCCCTCATCCATATGGGTTGAAGATGCATTTCTAATAGCCTCATATACATGTTCATATTTGACATGTCTACCTCTAATATCGTTTAGATAACTGTCATTACATTCTAGAACCACAGGGTTAACTGAACCGGTGGATACACCTATATCTGGATTTAAATCTAACATGTATTGTACTATGGCGTCGGCCACCAATCCCACATTTAAAGTGTTGGTTAAAGCTATAGGAGTCTCCAATTCTCCAAGCTCATTCAACTGGATGAGACCTATAGGTTTTCCAAATCCGTTTATCACATGGCTGCAGGCTCTAACCTTCAATTTGAAGGGGTTTTCGCCGTGTGGAAAGATGACTGTAACCCCTGTTCTCACGGGGCCTCTTCCAGGTATAAGTTTGCCTTTCCCTCTAATCAATGTGCAATGTCCAACTTTAACGCCCTCCACATCTAATATTGAATTTTTCGGGCCGGGTTCCAATACACCTAAATTTAAACCGATATCTCTTGCTCTAACCCTCTCCATAAAATCCACCGTTAAAAGTTAAATTTTCTTCATCTTATATACTTCAACTCCATCTATACTTCTAATTGCACATCCATAATCATTTATCTTCTCCACTATCGCCTCATAATCTATATCTGTACCTTCAATTCTAATGCTCACAGTCTCAGTGTTCACATCAACCTCTTTAACATCTATGGAGACTTTGCTTGAACCCTTCGTTTCGCAGAGAGCTTTGGAAAGGTCGACTATTGAAATCTCCCTAGGCTTCAAAACATCTATTACGAGATTTTTAATTTTAACGTCAGACATTCAAACCACCCGATCTACGAAAATAATACTTGGAGGAATATGCCTATAAGACCGGTTACAAGTCCCGCTGAAGTGGTTGCAAGAGCATAGTATAATGTGTTTTCTCCTGAAACTTTTCCGAGAAATATTCCAAGTATTAGAAGTAATGTTAGGATTAAACCTATAGAGATCATGTAGCTTAGCCAGGGATCTAGAATTCCCATGAAGGATAGGATGAAGGGGGAGATTGAGATGAGAGCGGCTAGCATTGGAGACAATGCATCTATGAGAGCTGCCATCACAGCTGCAAAGGTTGCAGCCCTACCGATTAAAGTGTCATCTAAATCTATATGTAAAGCCTTCTCCAAACTTCTTATTCTACGGGATCTTTCAGCCTCCTCTGCAAGATATGCGCCGAAGAAGCCTGAAACCCCCATGGCTATTCCAGCTCCAAGGCCGGCTGACAATATTATTTTAGGTGAAACTGCTCCCCCAACATATGCTCCTATAAGTATTCCCAGCATTGTCACTGCACCGTCGAAAGCGTTCATTATGAAATATCTTCTGGCAATTTCACCTATACCTGAAATTTTCAGGTAATGTTTAAAGTTATCTCTCTTCTCCTCCAATATCATTAGAAGATTTGAGGAGTCGCTGCTATCAGCGGCTTCCAATTGCATATAAACCTCCAATAACCAAGTAATATAATGTTAAATGTTTCTATTAAAATTTACGAGGAAAACTGGAAACTGTTTGGCGGTGAATTACAGGTTTAAAGGGATCCTGCAGATGAAAACATATATGATTAGGGTTACAATTCAATTGTAGGTTGAGGGATAATTGGATGGATGAGTTGATGAAGCTTTTAAGGGGGAGAAAAATAAAATTTCAACTAATAGATGGAGAATTAAAACTTTTGGAGAGAAAATTATATCCATATTCAACGGATAAACTGCCAATTCTCTGTGAAAGCGAATTGGAATTGGAGGGGGATGAAGGATATACCAGTGGAAACAGATCTATAGTTAAAGTTTTAAATGGCGGATGGTTTAAGGCTAAAGCTATTGGAATACCTACAGGATCCTCTAAACCCATCTATAGAAATGGAATAATATATACATATCATCTTAATAGGGCTTTCATAGGTTCAGGGAAACTTATATGGGGATTTCTAACGTTAGATGAGGCTGAAAGAGAATTTGAAATTATGGTTAAAGTTAGGGATAAAGAACTTCCCTCCCCTAAGCCTATAGGAATAGGTTTATATGGCAGGGTGAAGGTGCTTGATTTTCCAAATAGATTTGAAATGTTCACCTATCTTCAGGGAAGGGCTAGGGAGGCTTTAATAAAGGAATTTGAGAGGAAGGGAAGGGAGATTTCGGCAGCATCCCTATTCTGCCTGCAAAATGGAGATGTAAGGGTTGATGAAATATTATATGGACTTCTATTTCCAAAGATTAACGAAATATTGGATGTAGGGGAGATTAAAGCCTACCTTAAATGGCTTGGATCCTCATGCGCCTACAATCTTAGAAGATATCATGATGAAAATATGCTTCATGGAACGGTGATTGTTGGAAATGGAATAATGACCAATTCTCATCTCGGAAATCACATAGTAAACTTTGAGGAGACAAGTATAACTGATTTTCATATGGCAAGGGAGATTAAAAGCAGAATGGATGAGAATCTTAAAATCGAAGAATATTATGCTCTATGGTATATTATGAATCCGCTTCCAGGCGGAGAGAAATTCGTGTATGCTAGGAGAAGAAGGATAAGCCTCATCCAATTCCCCGATTTATCTTTAACTAACATTCCAATCGACAGGTTGACTGCATGGGATGCAACGTTGAGAATGCATGCAGGAGAATATATTCCTACAAGTTTACTGGAAGAGTTTACAGATGCGCTGATAACAGGCTTCGAATATGGCTATAATAGAAGGAAGATTCTTGAAATTGAGGGGAGATTGAAGAGGGAAATGCTCGTTAAACTGGCAGTTTTGAAGAATGGTCTTTGGAGACTCTATAAACTTCCAGAGGGAATGCAGAGGGGAATGGAAATTTTAAAGGTTATCATGGATAAGAGGAAAATTGAGGATGAAAAGGTTAAAATGGTTGTGGATGAAGTAAAAAGGAAATTTGAGGAAATTTTTTAACCTTCCCTTTCCACTTCACCTATAGATTCCCCTATTATGTCGATAGCCTTCTCCATCAGTTCCATTGAAATCGTAAGTGGAGGCGCTATTCTAATGGTGGATTTACCTGCACCTATAACTGCTACACCCTTCTTAAAGCATTTTAAAAGTATTTTGTTCAGCTCTTTAACTGCAGGCTCCTTGCTTCTCCTATCTTTAACCAATTCGACACCGATCATTAAACCTTTACCTCTAACATCTCCTATAAGCTCATACTTCTCCTGAAACTCTTCGAACCTTTTCATAGTGTACTCTCCAATTTTTGAAGCATTTTCAAGCAGCTTCTCCCCCTCTATGACATCTATCACTGCGGAGGCAGCTGCACATGAAACAGGGTTTCCTCCAAAGGTGGATGCATGGCTTCCCCTCGGAAGATCCATTATCTCACTTCTACCCACCACAGCTCCAAGTGGAAGTCCAGCTGCAATTCCCTTAGCTATAGCTATTAAATCTGGAGTTACATTCCAATGTTCTATTCCAAACCATCTTCCAGTTCTACCCATTCCGGCTTGAACCTCATCGGAAATCATCAATATGCCATATTTGTCGCAGAGTTTTCTAATATGTCCCCAATATTCTGGGGGTGGAACTACATATCCACCCTCCCCTTGAATCGGCTCGAAGATTATGCAGGCAGTTTCATCTGGAGGAACATATTTTTTGAAGTAGTAGTCTTCTATGAAATCTACACACCAGTATCCGCATTCAGGATAGTTCTGCCTCCATGGACATCTATAACAATATGGATATGGAACATGCTCGACTCCTGGGAGAAGTGGAGAGAACCATTTCCGCTGCACTGGTTTGCTTGAAGTTAAAGCCATGGAGCCGAAGAGTCTTCCATGAAATGCTCCAATATAAGCCATTATATATTGTCTTGAACCTTTAAAATGTCCTCTAGCAATTTTCAAAGCACCTTCCACAGCTTCCGCTCCACTATTGCAGAAGAAGATCTTTTTTTCAAATTTTCCCGGAGTTATCTTTGAAAGCTTCTTGGCAAGTTCTACTGCAGGATTATAGTAGAAGTCCGTTAAGGAGTAGTGGAGGAAACGGTTACATTGCTCCTTTATGGCTTCAATCACTTTTGGATGTCTATGTCCAACTGAAACCACCGCTATTCCAGCATTTAAATCTATATATTCATTTCCATCTACATCGGTTAATATGCATCCTTCAGCCTTCTCAACTACAAGCGGATACCATCTCACAAAGGATTGCATGAGGAAACGTTCATCCTCCTCTAGAATCTTCTTCGCCTTTGGACCTGGAGGAGTTGCAACTATTTTTGGAACTTTATGAGAATTCAAGTCTAACCCCCTAAACTAGATTAAATTTGAAAGTATAAAAGGGTTAGGTAGAGGAATATGCGATTTCACCGTTGACGATTGTGATTAAAACTTTAATGTTCTTCAATTCCTCCCCATTAATCTCTGTAGGATCATGTGATAACACTATTAAATCGGCGAATTTACCTATCTTAATGCTTCCCTTAACATCTTCTTCAAATCCAAGTTTCGCAGCATTCAATGTGAAAAGTCGAATAGCATCAATCGGCTCTAAACATTCATTAACCGTATATTTATACAGTTCTATTCCTTCATATTTACCTCTCGTCACAGCTGAATATATTTGATATATTGGGTTGAGAGGATCCACTGGACTGTCCGATCCTCCTCCAATTAAAATTCCCCTCTCCATTAATGATTTAAACGGATAGGTCCATTTAGCCCTTTCACATCCAACCCTTTCCACAGCCCAGAAGTCGGATATTATAAATCGAGGTTGAACTGAAGCTGCAACTCCAAGCCTCTTCATTTCATCTATCAGTTCAGCTGCTAGAATGGAGGCATGCTCCAATCTATGTCTATGATCCTTCATTGGATGCTCCTTTAAAACTTCATCTAAAGCTTTAAGAACCGTTTCAACTGCACGGTCACCTATAGCATGTATGGCCAGCTGCAGATTACCTTTATGAGCAGTTGAAATAATATTTTTAAGTTCATTGAAAGTCATGGTTAGAATTCCCCTGTTATCCGGATCGTCACTGTAGGGTTTTCTCATAGCTGCAGTTCTCGCTCCAAGGGATCCATCCACAAGAAGCTTTACACCGTTAATCTTTAAGTATTCGTCTCCAAATCCCCTCATTATTCCAAGATTTACAAGATTCTTCAAATATGCTGCTGAAACATATAGGGATACTCTTATCTTTAACTTTCCAAGTCTCCTTGCAATTTGGAGGGTTCGAATCTCTTCTGGAGTTGCTGAAACTAAATGTATACTTGTCAATCCATGTTTTAATGCCTCTTCCGTGGCGAGATTTAAAGCTTCAAGATATTCTTCTCTTCCAGGTGGAGGTATCACCGACCATATGAGATTCATAGCTTTCTCTCTTAGAATCCCTGTAGGTTCACCATTTTCATCTCGATCTATCATTCCCCCTTCAGGATTCAATGTCTCCCTATCTATTCCAGCCATTTTGAGAGCTTTAGAGTTGACGACGCATATGTGGCCGCAAACCCTTCTAAGCATGACCGGATTATCCTTTGCCACTTCATCTAGATCCCATCTATTCGGATATCTCTTCTCTGCGAAGCGTTCCTGATCCCATCCTCTTCCCAAAATCCATCTTCCAGGCTCAGCCTCCTCCACTTTACGCTTAACCCTTCTCTTCAACTCCTCTATGGAGTCGACATCTCTGAGATCGAGCTGCATAAGGGAGAAACCTAAATTGAAGAAGTGTATATGGGTGTCTATGAAGCCTGGTAGAACTGTTCTCCCCTTCACATCTAAAATCCGCGTATCTTTACAGATGTATTTTTCAGCTTCAACATTGCTTCCCTTAAAGATTATTCTTCCATTTTTAACGGCTAATGCTTCAACCCTTTCATCCCCTTCAAGTGTAATTATATTTCCATTTAATATGACCAGGTCTGCACATGTTTCTTCCAATCTAATTTACACCTCAAATAAACTGGGAAAGCCACATATAAAAGACTTTTAATATTAACGGTAATGTTTTAAGGATTTAGCGTTTAAAATGGAATGGTGAATTAAATGTTCAATATAGTTATAAAAAATGGTTTGATAATTGATGGAACTGGAAATCCATGGTATAAGGGTGATGTGGCCTTAAAGGATGGGAGAATAGAGGCTATAGGTGAAATTTCCTCATCCAAAGCCGACGTGTTGATTGATGCTTCGGGATTGATTGTTGCTCCAGGCTTCATAGATATGCATAGCCATTCAGATTATACCTTACTAGTTAATCCTTATGCTGAGAGCAAGATCATGCAGGGA
>QMRB01000022.1 GCA_003649185.1 Thermoproteota archaeon
CTCAATATTCGTAAAGATCAAGGCTATTTTAAACTTTAAGAGACTATTAGAGTCTACTTAATTTTCAACGCCTCCACATCCAATTTCAGCTAATCTTAACCAATATTTCACGGTAAAGTTTTTCAAATTGAATGGAGAGGTTTATGGGGATATACATGTCAATCCATGAAATATATGTTAGATTTAGAAAGTATGGGAGAAGGTTAAGTGAGAAAGGCTATGTTGCTGGGCATGGGGGAAATATCAGCTTGAGAATCGGCGACTCCATAATTATTACGAGAAGAGGATGCACACTTGAAGATTTGAAGCCTTCCGATTTGATAATGGTTTCATTTGGAGAGGAGGAAGCTAAGTTGGCTTCCACGGAGCTTCCAGTACATAGAGAAATATATTTGAAGACCGATTTTAAAGCTGTCATCCACGCCCATTGCCCATACTCCACAGCCATATCATATTTTTACGGTGAAATTGAAGCTTTAGAGATAGAGGCGCAATATACTTTAAAGAAGATACCTGTAGTGGAGGGTAGATCGGGTTCCATGGATCTCGCCGTCAAAGTTGCAGATGCTGTTAGAAAATTCGGCGGAGTTATTGTGAGAGGGCATGGAACATTCACTGCTGGAGTAGACCTTGAATCAGCATATAGATTGACCTGTCTTATTGAGAGGAATTCGAAGCAGAAGTATTTGACCGATGTTTTGAGGAAGCTTGGCTTCAAAATGATATTTCCAAGAGAAGTTTAAAGTATATTTGAGAATAAAATAAATTTTGAAATGTAATAGTTGATTTGAAATGAAAACCATTTACGATGTGGTTATAATTGGTTGCGGTGCAGCTGGACTCTCAGCTGCAACATATACTTCTAGAGAAGGGTTTAAAACTTTGATTATAGATGAGAAGAATCTAGGTGGAGAGTTAATGTCAACCGGTAAAATCGACGATTATCTAGGGATTTTTGGAGGGGTTAGCGGTGTCCAATTGGCAATGAACATGTATAGACAAGCCTTGAAGTTTGGTGTTGAAGTAAAATGTCCTGAAACCATAGTGGATTTAGATTTGAACGGCATAGTTAAGAAGATTATAACTGGAAGCGGCGAATATAGAGGATATTCAATTATAATTACAAGTGGAGGGGGAGAGTCTAGATCTCTAGTGGAGGGGGAAGCTAAACTTATAGGTAGAGGTGTAAGCTATTGTGCAAGCTGCGACGGCCCATTATATAGAGGTGTAGATGTGGCATGTATAGGAAATTCTGGAAAGATAATCGAGGATTTGAAGATTCTTACATCTACAGCTAGAAGAGTCTACCTTGTATTGGAGGAGGAGAATGGAGAATTAGAAAAAGCTGCAAGCCAGTATGGAAATGTGGTGACAGTTAAAGGTAGATTATTGAAGATTGGGGGAAGCGGGAAAGTTGAAGAGATAATTGTTGAAGGAGATTTTGGAAGGAGGAGAATTCCAGTATCAGCTGTCTTCATAGCTGGAGAAGGCGATGGGAAGAATGAAATTTATGGTAGGGCTGGAATAGCTTTAACTGATGAAGGATATGTGAAAGTGAATTTGAAGCAGGAGACGAATATTAGAGGAATCTATGCTGCTGGAAACTGTACTGGGAGAGGATTTAATGTAGCAATCTCCATTGGAGACGGTTTAATGGCAGCCATTTCAGCTTTAAAATATGTTAAGAGCATTAAGGCTAGAATGGGTGAAATTAAAAGGGAAAGTAACATTTTCTATGTTGAGATAGAGGAGGGGAAGAGGGCTTATCATCGATTCAAAGTTGAGGAAGACTGTATGATAATGCAGAGCACATATACTCCCCCGGAATATAGAGGTTTGGGAATTGCTGGAAGAATAGTTGGTGAAGTTTTAAAATATGCTGGGAAGATAGGTGTGAAGAAGCTTATAGTTGAGTGCAGCTATGTTAAGAGGTGGATTGAGAAGAGGAGAGGAGAGATAGGGGAATTCGAAGTGGAATATGATATTAAGGCATAAAAAGGGAGATTTCAGCTATTTTATCCGCATAAAGTATATTGCTGCAATTAGAATTACAATTGCACTTGAATATGTATTAATTGAAATGAAATTTATCAATAGCGAAAACTCGACATACATAATTGTAAAAGCAAAATTTCCATATATGTGGATAATATAAAATTGGCAGTGGACTTGAAGAAGCTGCTACATTAAACTTTGAAATAGCAGTTGACGAAATTAACTTCCAGTCGAAACGTGTTGAACTGTTAAACTTGGATGAAGCAACTTTAAGCACATGTTCAGGAAAAGTTAGCAGATATTTAACTTTGACATAGTTGATGAAGCTTCATAGCAAAGTTAGAAATAAAAAGTTTTATAAATATTTAAATCTTCAGTGCAATTGGATTTTGAACTATACTTTGGAGGTTTAAAGTTGAATTTTGAGAAAATATGGTCAAAGAAGACTAAATTTATGAGGGAGTCTGAGATTAGAGCACTTCTAAAATGGATTTCTCAGGGAAATATAATAAGTTTTGGAGGGGGAATGCCTGACCCGAAGAATATTCCTAAAAAGGAACTGGCCGAGATCACATATAATCTTCTATTAAATAGAGGTGAGAAGATTCTCCAATACTCTGGAACGAAGGGAACTTTAGAACTTAGAGAAGAACTTTTAAAGTTCATGGGGAAGCATGGAATAAAATTTGAAAGTCCTGAAAACATAATTATAACTACTGGAAGCCAGCAGGGACTGGATCTTCTAGGAAGAATTTTCATAGATCCAGGAGACACAGTGATCGTTGAGATACCCACATATCTTGCCGCCATAAATGCTTTCCAAGTGTATGAATGTAAATTTATAGGTGTACCTGTGGATGATGAGGGGATGAGAACCGATATTTTAGAGGAAAAGGTTAAGGAGGCTGAGGGGAGAGGGGAAAGAATAAAATTCATATATACTATTCCAACATGCCAAAATCCTTCAGGAGTCTCCATGAGCATCGATAGGAGGAGACATCTTCTTGAAATAGCATCCAAATATGATTTGCTGGTGGTGGAGGATGATCCATACAGCTACTTCCTATATGAACCTGTAGAGTTCAAATATTTGAAGTCGATGGATAGGGAGGGGAGAGTTCTATTTATGAGCACTTTCAGCAAGATTCTGGCTCCAGGATTGAGGGTTGGATGGCTTGCAGGAGATCGTGAAGCCATCGAGAAGTTCTGTTTGGCAAAACAGTCCATGGATCTCTGTACTTCGCAGCTCAACCAGCTTATAGCCAGTGAGGCTTTGAGAACTGGGCTTATAGAGAGGCAGCTTCCAAAAATAAGGGAGATTTATAGGGAGAAGAGGAACACCATGTTAAAATCATTGGAGACCTATATGCCTGAAGGATGCAGATGGGCTAGACCTATAGGAGGCATGTTCATATTTGTATGGGCGCCTGAAAACGTTGATACAAAGAAGATGTTGAAGAGATGTCTAGAAAAATATAGGGTGGCGTATGTTCCCGGCAGATCATTCCATGTGGATGGTAGCGGTGGAAATGCTATGAGACTTAACTTTACATATCCATCTAAGGAGGAGATTGTGGAGGGGGTGAAGAGGCTCTCGAAAGCTATAAGGGAGGAGATTGAATCAAGTTAGAATTGGAAAAGGGGATCAGTAAAATTTAATTTCCCCATATTCTCACCATATCTAATTTATATTTTTCCTTTAAGATTATAGTTGAATCCGTCTAGATTAAAATTGCAGGGAAAATTCAGTTAACATACTTCACGTAGACTCTGCATTTCACGGATAATTTGAACGGGACAAATATAATTTAAATTTGAAATTTATATGTAATTTCGATGCTTCATTAATATGGTTTTGAAGTGGAGGAAGTTTTAACCGTTTTGGAAGTGGATTGAAATTGAAATACTTTCCGTTTAAACCTAGACCATACCAGGAGGAGGTGATCGACAAAATAGCGGGAAATATTGATGTTAAAAATATATGTCTCCATGCTCCTACAGGTTTCGGTAAGACTGCTGTGATCTTATCGTCGCTTATTCCAAGAATGCTTAGAGGCTTCAAAGTTATATGGGCTGTTAGAACTGGAAATGAGACTGATAGACCTGTGGAGGAGTTTAGGAGGATAGTTGAGAAGTATGGGCTGAAACTTTTCGGAATATCTTATAGGGGTAAGAGGGATATGTGTCTTTTAGCTGAAAAATATGGGGAGGAATATGATTATTCAGATGTATCCTATATGTGTAGTATTTTAAAGGAAAACTGTAAATATTATTTGAAATTTAAGGAGATGTTTAATCCCTCCGAATATCTTTCCCTTGGATCTTTAAAGTATTCTGAGATCTACAGTTTAGGTAAAAATTTGAATATGTGTCCATACTATATTCAGAGAAGTTTGGCTCAATATTCAACTCTAATATCTTTAAGCTACAATTACATTGTGGATGCTAAACTTGAATGGAGCATTAGACCTTTAATACGGTTTAGAAGAGCTATACTGGTGGTTGATGAGGCACATAATCTTCAAAATTTAGAGTTAAACTCTGATACTGTAACGCTTGGAACGGTTCGTAGAGCTAGAAGGGAGGCTGAGGAGTATAAGGCTGAAGAAATAGTGTCCATGTTGAATTATGTTGAGGAGAGGATGCTTGAAATCTATTCTAGAATTGGAGAGGGGGAGGATGCATCATTTAATCCTGAAAATTTAATTAGAGATTCAGATCGCCAATTCCTATTGGAGGCTGAGAGGCTTGGTGAACTTGTCAGGAGGAGGAAATTTGAGAGGGGAATTAGACCTAGATCCTCTCTCCATCACTTCGCAAAGTTCATGCTTAAAGCCCTTTCAAACATTGAAGTTGAAGGAGTAGCCTTCATAGCTGAGAGAGAGGAAAATAATTTAAGATTGAATCTTTGGGATATGAGGGCTTCTGAAATTCTCGGTGGAAGATGGCCTCTATTTAGAAAATGCATCTTCTGTTCAGGAGCCCTTGAACCTATAGATGCATTTGCAGAGACTGTGGGTTTGAAGAATTATATGGAAATAAAGGTTCCAAACATATATGGAAGGGAGAATATTAAAGTCTATATTGCCACTGGATTATCCACGAGGGGGGAGGATTTAAGCGATGAGATGGCTGGAAGATATGTGGAGACTGCTAAAAGATTTCTGGCAAGGGTTAAGGTGAATTCAGCGATATTTACTGCAAGCTATAGGGTTCAGGAGAAGCTTCTCCAATATGGTTTAAAATCTGAAGCTGAAGGTTTAGGTTATAAAGTTTTCTTGGAGGAGAGGGGGATGAGCGGTCCTGAAAGTAACAGGATTTTGGAGATGTTTAAGAGAGGAGGAGTAAATGAACCTTCACTTCTAGTTGCACCTATAGGTGGAAGATTTGCTGAAGGTGCAGATTTTCCGGGAGAGGAGCTTCAAGCAATACTTCTCGCGGGAATTCCATTTCAAAGGCCAACTACAAGGGTTAAACTTTACATAGAGTATTATGAGAAGCTTTACGGCGAGGAGAAGGGTAAACTATACGCATATATTATACCTGCATTTAAGAGGGCTGCTCAAGCTTTGGGGAGGGCTGTTCGAAGCTTAGAGGATAAGGCGGTTCTAATTTTAGCTGACAACAGGTATATTGGATATCTGCATTTTCTCCCCGAATATGTTAGAGAATGGTATAGGAGAATATATTATAGGAGGATAGGTGAAATAGAGGTTCCATGGGAGGAAAGCTGAGCGGAAAGTTAAATTATATGCAGGTTAAGGATGACATGTGGGAAGAATTAAAGTTTTAATTCAACCTTTAGGAGATGTATCTGAAGAAGCTGTTTTGAAACTTACTGAAATGTTAAATGTGAAACTTGACCTATTCGAAGCTTACATGTCGAATAGGAGGCTGCCATTATCGGAGAAGGCATACAACCCTTTGAGAAGACAGTATCACTCTCCACATATATTGAAAATACTCTGCAGAGTTTCCGAAAATTTGGATTTTGACAGAATTTTAGGAGTCGCTGAAGCAGATCTATATGTTAGAGGTTTAAACTTCATTTTTGGAGAAGCCCAGCTTGGAGGAAGATGCGCCATAATCTCTCTATGCAGGTTGAAGCCGGAATTCTATGGTGAACGGAGCGATAAGAAATTATTTTATTTGAGAATGTTGAAGGAGGCTGTACATGAACTGGGGCATACTCTCGGATTGAACCATTGCCGAAACATGAAATGTGTAATGTACTTCAGTAATAGTATATGGGATACTGATATGAAAGATTATAGGTTCTGCTCTCAATGTAGGGAGAAGATAATCTTAAATTGACAGGTGGATTAAATGTTAAACTTTAAGTTGATCTGGTTCGACTCATTCGGCGCCAAATCATCCTGCACTCTAATAGAGTTAGAGGATACTGTTATTCTGGTGGATCCTGGAGTGGCAATAATGCATCCTTCATTCCCCGCATCCTATAATTTAAAATTGGAGTGGATGAGGGAGGGGGAGAGGAGGATTAGGGAGACTGCTGAAAAAGTAGACATTATCATTATTACACATTACCATTACGATCATTACATGGATCCTGAAAGTTTAAAATATATGGGCCGGATCATTTTGGCGAAGAATCCAAATGAATATATAAATGATTCTCAGAGAAGGAGGGCTCTAAAATTCTATGGAAAACTTTTTAGACTTATCGGCCAGGTTGAGATGGATGATTTAATGGCGGAGGCTAAAGTTGGAGATTATTCGGATCCCATAGGGAAACTTGAAATGGCTTTAAGCAGAGACTATGGAGAATATTGGGAGAGGAAGATGAATCTTCTCAGGAAGGGTTTCAAATGGTTTGAAAGAAGAGTGGAGAAGTGGAAGAGTTGGAGGAGAATTCCTGAAATGAATTTTAAAGATGGATTGGAGACGAAGCTGCTATTCAATGACAATTTAACATTTGAATATGGAGGGGCTAGAGTGAAATTTACTGAACCCATGTTTCATGGAGTGGAGTTTTCAAGGGTTGGATGGGTAGTCGGCTTCACCGTTGAGAAAGGCAAATATAAAATACTTTACACTTCGGATTTAAATGGACCTATAATTGAAGATTATGCTCAATGGATTATCGATGAGAAACCTAACACTATAATTTTGGATGGACCTATGACCTATATGCTCGGATACACTTTGAACAGGATAAATTTGGAGAGAGCTTTAGATAATGCTGTGAGAATTGTAAGGGAGGCTGGAGCTGAAACCATAATTTATGATCATCATCTTCCAAGGGAGAAGAGGTTCAGAGAGCATACGATGAGGGTTTGGAAAACTGCTGAAAGGGAAAATGTTAAATTGGTTACAGCGGCCGAATATCTTGGCAGAAAACCTGCAGTTCTACTTTCAAATTGACATTTTATGTTTGGCGAAAATCGATCAACTTGATTTAGGCTTTACTTTGAATTGGCAGTATGGATCTCCCATAGCTATACATTTGGTTTGATTGCAATCACTTCTTTTGAATAGTTGGCTGAACCATCCGGCCAGTTCTCCTCTCACAAGTTGAGATTAAGATTTACTTGATCCTTTAAAGAATTCACATTCAAAGTTGTGATAAATCTTCACGGATGCTTCACAGCTATCCATATATAACAATTTACCATTAATATTTCATTGTTTTAAGTTAATTTTAAATTTTATTTTGATTATGTTTATTTGGGTCTTTAATGTCATGGCTTCATTATCGGGAGTTGGATAGACTTCTAATCCAGCTGAGACAGTTATACTCGTCAGCTGAAGTTTCAAATGAGCTTAGAGGATGGAGTTGGAGTGGAGATCTCCTTTCACCTCCCATGGAGAATGTTTATTTAGGTGTCTCTGAACTTGCAAACAGGTATTGTCCAACCTATAGGGATATTTATCTTCGCAGAGTGGCTGGAGTTCAAGCTCCAATAACTTTTAAGACTGTTCGCGGATGGGTTTATCATGCCCTGTCAAGTAGATGTTCATCCCTCATAAAATCTAAGCTTTATTTACATGGCTTGATTAGAGGAGTTGAATTAATTAAAATTTTATTGGAGGAAGAGTCCAACCTAATAGACTCTATAATCGAAGAATATAATGTTAAACGATATTTAGATTCCAGTAAAGTTGAAGTGTTAAGGAGAAATATGCGCCTCCTCTTCGAATATTTCATTGTTCAGACTGCTGCAAGACTGGATTCCGTTATCTGCGAAGTTAAATATGCTAAGCTTGAAAGCATAATAGGTAAGGTTGTTCCCCAAGTGGCTGAGAAACTTGTGGATGGAAGGTTGATTGGACTTTCAAGGGAACTTCGCATCGACATAATGCTCGATAATAGAGTTATAATTGATATTAAAACTGGAGATGTTAGAGATTTTCATAAATATGCTTTGGCTGGATATGCATTGGCCGTTGAAAGCGACTTAGAGATTCCTGTAGACTATGGACTTATAACTTATCTTTCAATCGTCAACAACCATGTGAAAATATATAATAAAATGTATTTTATTGGAGACGAGTTGAGAAGGGAGTTCATAGAGATTAGAGATGAAGCCTTCAACATTTTAAATTCAGGGGAGGATCCTGGAAAACCATCCTCATGCCCTGAATACTGCATATATTACTCTATATGTAGAGGTGAATAATCATAGTTAAAAGGCTGATTTTAACCGGCTATGGCTATTATCTCTCGGCTAGGAAGGGTATGCTTCTCATCAGGAAAGCCGGTGGAGAAAAGAGGGAGGTGAGTGTTGGAAATCTATCACATATAATTGTAAATGCTAGGGGTTTCAGTATAAGTGGAGATGCACTTAAACTTCTACTTCGCAACGGTGTCCAACTAGTATTTCTCTCGAAGAATAGACCTATAGGAAAGCTTCAACCCATGAGGAGAGGTGGATCGATAAAATTGAAGAAAGAACAGTTCAAAGCTCAAATGGATCATAGAGGTTTAAACATTGCGTGGAGAATAGTTTTAAATAAAATTTCAAATCAGATCAATCTGCTTAAACGTATCCGTAAAGTTAGAATGAGAAAGAATGCTAAATTGGCTGAAGAGTTGAAAGTTGACATTGAAGAGATAAGAGGGGTTAAAAGGGAAGTTGAGGATAAAGGTATTGGAGATTATAAGCCATGGTATATTTCCAAGGAGGCGGAGGCCAGTAGAATTTACTGGGAATCCGTTAACAGGATTCTTCCAAGTGAGATTGGATTTGAAGGGAAGAGGAAGAAACGTTTTGATAAACCTTCAGATCCCTTTAACATCGCCTTAAACTATCTTTACTCCATTCTAGCAAGTGAAGTATGGTTTGCAGTGGAACTGTCGGGATTAGACCCATATTTAGGATATTTACATGAGGATAGTAGTAGGCGGCCCAGCCTAGTAATGGATTTAATGGAGGAGTTTAGACAGCCCATAGTGGATAAAAGCCTAATACACTTCTTCAGTATAGGTGAAGATTGGAAGAAAATTCTCAGCAGCAAGGAAGGTAAACTCGCTGATAAGGGTAGAAGAAAGCTGCTTAAAACATTTTATGGGATGCTTGACAGAAAAGTTACATTTCAAAATAGATCTCTACCTATAAAAGCACATATTCACCTTCAACCTAGAAGACTTGCAAAATACATTGTCGGCTACAGTCAAAAATATCAGCCATATAACATTATTTAGTGGTTGAAATGCATACTCTAATAATATATGATATAACCGACAATAAAATAAGAGATAGAATTGCCACAGCATGCAAAGAAGCCGGCCTAACAAGAATACAAAAAAGCGCCTTTCTAGGAATACTTAATTCACAGCAAAGAAAAAATCTCAAAAATAGACTTAAAAGAATTCTAGGCAGAAATAAGGGAAATATACAGATATTCATAATATGTAATGCAGACATGAAGCTTAGAGAAATAATTGGAGAGATAATTCCATATGAAGAGGAAGAGATAATAGTTTTGTGACTTACCGGCTTATTTCCAGCAACCATTTCCATAGAGGTTTAAAAACTATCTTTCTGCCACCTATCTTCTCTACATCTTCATAATCAAATGTTATTATAAGTAAATTTTTACATGCAAGATCTCTACTTGCCTTTAAAATTGATTTTATTTTTCTCTCCTTAACCTTAAAGTCTTCAATTTCATAGCATACTTGTATTAACTGCCTTGCTCTATTATTCTCCTTGACGACGAAGTCAACTTCTCCTGTATTAGCCTTATAATAATTGATTTGTCTACTTCCCAGTCTTCTCACTAAGTGCATGTAAACTAAGTTTTCCATCAATTTACTTTTACTGTTAACTCCTTGAATTCTGAGCAAACCATTGTCAACAAAATATATTTTTGGTAGGGATCGCTCTTCTCCTTTATATGAGGAGGTAAATCGCCTAACTGGAAATATTATTAATATATCGCTTAGCATTTCCAAGTAAGCATATAATGTGTTTTTACTAATTTTATATCCACTTGACTTTAGATAGTTGAAGAATTTATGTGTTGAAAATTCCTTTGAGAATGCAAGTGTCCTAATCAATATTTTTAATATTCTTTCATTTTTAATCCTATATCTCTCAATTAAATCACGTTGAATAGTGACTTCTAATATTTCTCTTAAAATTCTTTCTTTATTAAAAAGTAAAGTTTCAGGATAGCCACCCCACTCTAAGTATTCATTCAACGCATTAATTACTCGAGATCGTTCTCTGGATGATAGAAACTTATCGAATTTAATCTCTTTGAAATCTAAGAATTCATTGAAACTTAATGGATAAATTTCATAGCTTATAGTTCTCCCTCTCAGTTGCGTCGCAATTTCTCTACTTAGAAGCTTAGATGATGAACCTGAAATATAAATTGAAATACTGCCCTTATCGATTAAACCTCTAATGAATACTTCCCAATTCTCTAAATTTTGTATTTCATCTAGAAAGAACCATACTCTTCTATCTCTATTTTCAGGGTAAATTTCAAAGTAGATGTCTACAAGTCTTTTTGCATCATTTATTTTTGCACCTATCAAGTCATATGACTCAAAGTTGACATATAATATTCTATTGGAGTCGACACCTCTCCTAATTAGTCTCCTTATTAAGAGAAACATCATATATGTCTTACCGCTTCTTCTGGGACCTATTATTGAAATAGCTCTTTTCAATGGGATTTCAAGAGGAATTTTCAGATTTCTCTCCCTTAAATCACTTGGAAATGGATTTTCAACAAAATCCTTTATCAATCTTATCAGCGTATCTCTGCCAATCACAGTATCATATATGGGGAAAGTTTTTTAAAAATTTTCCCTCCAAATAGAACCAAATTAATAATCAAAAGCGACGATAAATATGTTAAGACAAAGAACAGATAAATTATAATTGAAATGTCTGAGGAAGAAACATATATAACACCAATCCATGTCAGAGACTACCTATTCTGCCCAACAATACTATACAATAAATATGTTAAAAGAATAATTGAACCTGAAACCGCAATGATGGAGAAGGGAAAAAAAGAATATGAAAGAGACAAGAAAGGTTTAAAGAGAAGGGAGAGCATACTGGGAGATAAGAGAATAAAAGCTGAAAAAATAATCTTTGAAGCACCATTAAAGAGCAGAAAATACGGAGTTATGGGAGTTGCAGACATCATTTACTGGAAAGATAATAAACTGCACATAGTGGAAATAAAATATAGCAAAGCGAAAAAACCTTTCCCAGACCACATCTACCAAACAGCAACATATGCAATTATGGCTGAAGAAACATTGAAACAAAAAGTATACAAAATAATACTATACTATAAATATTCAAAACTATGGTATGAGAGAAGATTTACAGGGCAACTCAAAAACTACACCATAAAAATAATAGAGAAAACTAGAAAAATACTGAAAGGAGAAATTATACCTGAAGTTAAATGGAAGAGAAAGTGTGGTAGCTGCTGGTATAGACGCATATGCTATCCTCAAATTTAAGGTTTCAAATAATAATTGTAAAAATCTTTTAGAGCCATATGAAATCTTGAACCTCCATAGCCCCTTAATTCTCTGGCTGCAAGATTATCGGCGGTTAAAAGTATGGATAGTAGCATCAATGACATCTTTTTATATTTTGGATATGTCATCACCATTCTCCAAAGATCAACCATTTTTTTATCAATATACCTGGTCATTTCAGTATAGAAAAAGGGGTATGAAATTTCTTTTTTTAAACGTTCTATAACGCTGTTAAAGACAGGTTTTTCACTGTCTAATAGAAATGTGTTTAGAAATTTTAGGCCATCAATAATCTTTAATGTATATTGAAGGTGTTTGTTAACAGATTTAGGAGGTTTCCTTAAGTTTACATTCATCGCATGATGGTGAAATAGAATTGCAAATGAACATACATTATAATAATTGTATATTTCCATATTGACATTCCTGTTCAGGTTTTGATCAATAGTTTCTTTCAAGAATTTTTCAAAGATGTAGGAGGAGAAATATTCATGGCCTCTAAAGGAAATATATTTTCCCCCATCTAGAGATCGATACATTTTTTGATAGAAGATTTTTCCAGTATCATGGAAGATTATTGAGAGTCTGGAAAGATCGTGAATATCTACTTCTGGGGGTAAAAGATTTTTGGAAAATTTGAAAAGCTTAGATTCTCTAGAAAATTTAATGTAATCTAAAGCCCTTTTTACATGGTCATTTAGAAGTTCTAAATGTATTTTGCCGTCGGATTCATAATAATAGCTTAAAATGCTATGCTCACCTTTCATTTAATATCAGCCCTCTCTTCGAATCATATTCTGCATCAACTATGAAAGATACAATATTATTTTTAACTAGGAACCTCATAAAGCTCGACGGATATCTCACAGAAACTTTCAGATTTGAGACATCTTCTAATGCTTTTACCTTTAATCTTTCCTTTCCAGATTCCTTCTTCTTCTCTTTTAAGACTATGCCGTTTATGATCGGCGGCTCTTTTAAAAGGAAGCCTTTAAAAGTATTAAGTGAGATTGGAATTAATAACCTTATAAAAGTAGAGTAATCCATTTTCAGATAGTCTTCCTCAATTAAACTGCTTATGATCTGCCTTGGAATTATGGAAATCAATAATGAATCTCTGACGAAACTTCCTTCTAAGTTGAAGAATTCGTTTACCGCTCTATAGGAGACGGATTCGAAGCTTAAAAGTATTTTAATTAAATTGCTTACACGTTTCTCGTCGATGTTGAAGCAGTTTTCCATGTAAACGCTATCTATGAGATCTTTATATCCAAATATGCCCTTCGCAGTTGGAATATGAAAATTAATGTTATCCTTATTTTTCACTAGCTGCATTAAAGTTCGATGAGTGAGGTCCCAATCATAAACTTTATAGTAGCTTTTTCCATTCGATAGACGTTTGAGGAGGCCTTTCTCATCTACTTCATACCAAATTAATATTTTGCCATCGTTTTCACCTTCATATCTCAGAAATCTGCCGATTCTTTGAACCAGTGAATTTGCAGGAGCAATTTCAGTGATGAAAAGATTAGATGAAATGTCCACTCCAGCCTCTATGACCTGTGTTGACACTATAATATATTCTTCTTTTTCTCTAAGTTTCTTTAATTTTTCAATCTTACTTTCCTTATCTTTTTCATTGAATCTTGAATGGAGAAGGATTTTAGTAAAATCCTTAAGGTTTAAATTATTATAGAGGTTGATGGCATCATTAACAGTGTTAAACACTACAATTATACGTCTATATTTATCTTTATGTAGATTGATGTATTTTATAATTTGTTGGTATTTGTTGAATTCTTCAACATCCATCAACGTTACATCATATTTTTTGTTTAATCGTTCATTAATGAAATGTTCATCGCCACAGTGAAATGTTGAATTCCCGTTTTTATCACAAAATTTTACAAATAACATTTTTTCTAAACTCTGGGAAAGCTTCTGTTTTAGAAGATTCTCTAATGCTGTTGGAATAGTCGCAGACATTAAAATTAGTTTTTGATCATTTTCTAAGACTATTCTCATCAAAGCTAAGAGGAAGTTTAATGATTTTGTTGAATCGGAAAGTAAGTGAACTTCATCTAAAATTAGATTTGAGAGTGTTGTTGAGGTTATTGAGAAGAGATAGTGGCCTAGTGATCCTGAAGAGGTTCCACTCCAATATTTAACAGCTTTATCCAGATCCTCTGGAGGAATTCCGAAAAATGTTAGCGAAAGTGTGTCGACAGTTGTAAGTGTGATAGGCTTTATCAAATATCTGGATTCAGGATTGTGCATATATCTTTTTCCAAGAAATTCTTTGTTAACTAATGTTTTAAATTTTTCAAATTGATCTTCAAGTAGTGTTCTCAGAGGAAAAGCTATAATGGTTTTCAATTCTTCATTGAACGTATATAATGCAATAGTTGCTGAAATCGTGGATTTTCCATATCCTGTGGGAGCTTCTATGATGAAGATGTTCTTTTCTCTCCAATTTTTCTGAATTGTAGATAATGTGAAGCTGATAAATCTTCTTTCACTTTTATCTTTAAACCATTTATTTAAAACTATTTTATAATAATCATTTATCATCAATTCTTATCACACATATGAAAGCATCTTTAACAGTTTAAGATATATGCTTCCACCCGACTTATCCTTCCTCTTCTCATGAGCATTCCACAATTCTCTTAGAAAATCAAACCATCCTTGCATATTCCCTAAAATCACAAATCTATATAAACCGTTCACTGCTCTTATCAGATTTGAATTTTCCTCAGCTTTCGGATTTGAAAGATTCTTTAGAATAGCTTCGCTTGGAGAAAGAACTTTAGATAATTGACTTGCCAATTGCATTGGATTTCTAAAATATTCACTTGCCACTCTATAGAATGATGACTCACGATATAGGCTTATTGGAATAACCTCGTAAATTTTATATGTTTGACCTTCATGGGCTACTCTGAATAGTGCCAACGACACTTTACCAAGATTTTCTCGAATGATTAAATCTTGAATTCTAGTATTTACAAGAAGTTCTGTAAGGAGAAGTTCTGCGGACTGATAACTTTTAAGAATCTGTCTCAAAACATTTTTTACTTCGCATTTAACTTGGAAATATTTTTTCATTAAAGATTTATTTCCTTCACTTAGCAACCTCATGATCTCTTCTGGCGAGAATAATAGGAAATAATATGTTCTTTCCCTCTGCTGTACTACTGTAGTTATAAAAGATGAGTAGAGTCCCAGCAAAAGGAGAAGGGCTATTTCCTTTGAGAAATATAAGGTTATTTGCCGGGTGATTAAATCAGTCTCTAAAGATGATAAACCAGTATATCTATCTATTTTGAAGAGAGCTGCCTGCAAACCTTCCTTTTCACTTGCTACATCTATCAGTAAAAACTTTTTAAATTTTTTCAATTTAATTTCAACGTTATTTTTAAACTTCAACTTTTCATGATACTTTTTTAAACAAAATATTAGATCACGATATGTTTTTTTACTGGCTACATTTGCAACATTGAATTTTTCAAATAACTTTCTGTTAATATTATCATTACCGGTCATTAAAACGCCTATGCTATTAATTTTGGCATCATCCAATTCTGAAAATAATTTACCTATGAAACCATTATCCTTAAAAATTATTTCATCAATATTTATGTTGCATTCCGAATTCAACGCAGCATATAAAATACCTTCATATGTCAACTCGCTCAGAAAGGTATAGTCGGCAGGAAGCTTTATCCTTAACTTCACCATCTTCCAATCACCACTTCCCCATCATACTTGTATGCAGCAAGATCACCTTTAAACTCCAAAACATATTCTGGAATATTGAGAACTCCTCGAAGTATTGGAACTTTAAAAGGCACTATCTTTTCACCTAACATGTAATTTGTTATTGGATTCTCCTTTTCATCATAAGCTCCAATTTCAAAAGGATTTATATACCATTCCTGCTCCCAAGAGCCTGTCTTCTCAAATAGCGGGACAAGCCCATCTAATAATGGAAAGCTAAATGTTGTTGAAACTCTTCCAGTTAACATTTCAGGAGAAGAAATCTTAATAACATTAATTGTAGAAATCCTACTTTCCTTTGAACCCAACCTATGAATTCTCCAGAAACAATCTTCATCTATTTTAATATCCTTATCATTAAACACCACGCGCCCTTCTCTAAACACAATAAAGAATCTGATTATTGGAGGGTTGCAGTCTAATGTTGAGAGAATAGTTTTACCTCTAGCTGGGGAGTCGAAAGATTTATCTAAGTAAAGTGGATGAGGGGCCATTATTTGAATATTCTTCTTAGTTTTTACATCTTTTGCACCTACTTTCCTAACTGTAATTATTTTATTTAAATCTTCATATTTTAACGGTATGTAATTTTTTGCTCTAAAACCAATTGCTAACAAATCTTGGCTTAGCAGGGGAATTAGCTTTTTTCCCTCTCGCTCTCCGAGATAATTTTTGCGGGCAATAGCCTCTGAGAGTGCTCCTAAAATTGTTGATGGAGGAGGATAATAAAAGGATGGTGAAGTTTTTGATAGACCTGCTATTCTTGCTTGAAAACCCCATAGGAACTCTATGTCAACGAGAAATGCAATCACCATTTAAGTTCACTCTTTCACTTAATGTTAAATAATGTCTAATCTCTTTTTGGCGTCTTTAATGGCATTTAAAACCGCATCTTCAAAGCTTCCTTTGCCAAACTCGAAGGAGTAAAGTTTAGTATTGTAGCTTACTTTTTCCTGTTTCAACTTTGCCCTTTCAATGTAGTCTCTTGTGAAAGGGCTTGGCACTGTCCAAACATCATCGGATACAGAGATACAGATAGATTCCCAATCAACTATCGGGAGAAATCTGGTCTTTTTAGCTCCAAACATCATTTCTAATAGAAACTTTTTAAGTGCATTTAAGGCTACATGTAGCCGCATCTTTCTATCATTAACTACTAGTTTTCCAGCATTCTGATAGGTGAAAGTTGTTTTGCCAATGTATTTTGTATCTAAATCAAAACTGAATACGTAGGGTGCTGAAGCTAACTCCACGTAATATATCATTTGTCCTCGCTCAGCACCTTTTTTAACAAATGAAGTGCCCAATGCATATCTAGTATGTAATTGTGGTTCGATTACTACATTTTGAATCGACTCTCTTACAGGGATCATATATCCAGTATAGAAGTTCGAGGTTCTCTTAACATTTCTACCGCCATGGGCATAAAGGAAACCGCCAACATCCTCAACGAGGCATCCTTTGATAATTTCCTTTTCAAGTTCGTTATCATCTTTGGGTGATGATTTGCCGAATGCTTCTTTAAAGACATTCTCATTGGTACTTTTTAAGAAGATTCCTTTGCTACATAATTTGCAGACTGGTAATGGAGGATTCATGTTTAAGGCAGTTTGAGCTAAAACTTCTTGGTATCCATGAGCTATGCTTTCACCTGATATGGCTGGCACAAAGTAAACTGAATATCCGCCTTCTTCCTGCAATATTACAGGTACACGTCTATGTTTCACATAGTTTCCAACCGACTCAGTCATGCTTAATGCTTCAACGTTAATTAAAACCCTACCTCTAATAGATAGGAAGACTTCATCCATATTTACACCTCCTTAGATTCAGATTGAACACCTTTCAATTTTGCAGAGAATGCTAGAGCCCTTGCAGCAATGGAGGAAGTCCTTTCTCTTAGTACTCTTCTATCTTTAATCTTATCGAAGTTTTCAAGCTCCCTCTCAATTTGATCGAAATTTATCTTGGACAATTCGGCTGCTGCAACTTTATTTTTAAATTCCCCTTTTCTTAAAAGTGAATGTAAATCTCTGAGTGCTTCTTTAAGGTAGAATAATGCTAGATCTTTTGAGGGAGCATAAGCCAATTTATCCGCATATGTATAGCTTTCTTGCTCAGCTATTAAAATTCCCAGAGCTTTCCCTATTTCTTTAAAACTATCCATATTCATCCTCCTTAAATATTTACTGAAATAATGTATAAATAAACTGCTTATAACTTTTTCCATTTGTTGAACATTATTCTATAATTAGGAATCGTTCAATTTAAATAGTACAATTTTATATTTTGTTTTATAGGGTTTGAACAATGAAAACCATTATAATTACATTTGGCTTCGATGAGAAATTTGCTATTAGAGGACTTTTACGTAACGGTTTAAACTATGGTGATAAAGTTCTAGTTTTCACGGCGAAACCTATCATCGACAAGGTTGAGAGAGCACTTCATATTCTTGAAGAATTCGTCTCAAAATATTATAGGGGGGTTACATTTAAAGTTGTAAGTGTAAATGTTCAGGATTTCAATTCAGCCATATTACAGATTGGTAGAACATTAAGGGAGGAGGCTGAAGGGGAAAAAATAATAAATTTAAGTGGTGGAATGAGGAGTCTTATAATCGAAACTTTAGCAGCAGTGCTAATAATGGGAATGGAAGGAGAAGTTGAAGTTGAATTGGAAAATTTTGAAGGGGTAATAAAATTTCCACTTAACATAATTAAAGTTAAACCTCCTTTAAGCGAAGAATTCAAGAATATATTGAATATTCTGATAGAGGAAGGAGGGCTCAGTATAAGTGAACTTTCAAGGAGACTGAATGTTGCTAAGAGTACGATTCATAGGAGAATTAAAATTTTAAAGGAGATGGGGCTTGTAGAAACGGAGTATGAGGGGAAAAGGTTAATGTGCTCGGCAACATCGATAGCCAAGTTATTTATAAGCAAATAATTTAAGTTATTTTAATTTTCACAACTATCCCTTTAATTCCATACTAAATGTTTTCTTAATTAAAGTATATATTTTGAAGAAGCAATTTATCTGTTGAGATGGTTTCCAACACGTTTCTAATCTTCGACTTCAACCTGACAAGTACAAGTGAATTTAAATTTTTAAGGTTCACCGGTTTCGCCATCCAGAATTTTCTATTCAAACTTTTAGGTTTTATCGATAAGGAGTTAGCTATTAAACTTCACAATTCAATTAGAGTTAAACCTTACAGCGTTACACCATTATTAAATAATTATAGAACAGTTTATCATTCAGGTAAGGGAAACACTTCCTACAATTTTAGAATAGTGTTTTTTGATGAAGAATGCTTCGACATTTTCCATAGATTCTATAAGTTGATCAGCGAAAAACTGTATTTAGACAACATAGTCTTTCTAGTCAATAACATTCATATTAAAGTAGAAACATATGATAACCTTTTAAAGTATATGGTAAACGATTATTTCACCTTAGACTTCATAACACCAACATGCTTCAAAACAGGAATAGTCTACCCGAAAAGAGTTAAAGGTTACGGTGAAGAAAGCATATATGAAGTTCGAAGAAAAGAGGAAAGTGCATACTGCCCACTTCCAATACCCGAATTAATGCTTAGAAACCTTCTAAGAATTTGGAAAAGTTTCTCCTCAAAACCACTACCATCAAAAAACATAGAAGACATAATCTCAGAAGACCACATATTCGTTTACGACTTTCCAAAAGGAATAAGAACCATGTGGGCTAGAGAAGGAAGCAGAAAAAATCAACAAGGATTCATAGGAAAAGTAACCTTTGGAACAAGAAAACTAAACAACGAAGCAAAAAACTCAATAGCAGCACTAATAAAACTAGGAGAATACAGTGGAACAGGAATCATGAGAACAGCAGGACTAGGCTACTACAAGATAATAGAAGGAATAAACAAAAAGAAAGTTTCTTCCACATCAGAAACATCATAGATTAGAACTTTTAATGTTGTTTTTCTGCAAGTTTGTAGAGTTCCAATATGTATTGTGAAAAACAGGTCTCCGAAAGCTTTTTAACAGTAAAGAAGAAAAAATACGTATCGGAACCCTA
>QMRB01000023.1 GCA_003649185.1 Thermoproteota archaeon
GTATAGGGGATGAACATTTAAATCTGAATTAACAATTTTTAAGGTATTACAAGGGATATAGCCTTCTCCTTTGTTTGAGTAAATATTCTTATATCTATAAGTTCGCCATGGTTGAGTGAATGGCCGTTAATCTTCGTGTTGAATGGTATTATCAGTGTTAATGTTGCCGTTTCACCGGGTTTTATCGAAATTTTATAGGTTAGAAATCTTGGATTGTCATCAACCTTTGAGATACATATTATTTTCGGATCATAAGAGTCTATATCTCTATGTGAAATGGTTATTCCTAAAATTTTGGCTGGAGATGCACCAGTACTTTTTATATGTATAGTTATTTCCCAAAAGTTTGAGTATGAAACCTTTTTCAATATTCCCTTTTCAGTTACCACTTCATATTGAACCTGTGAGGAAACCCATTGAGCATACTTTGAAATTATTCTAATATCCTCTGAAGACATGTTTGGTAGAACACAGAACATTACCACTACTCCTAGCACTGCTGTTAGAAGCATTGGAGCAATAATTATAACCCTGTTTGCCGACATTTCCGATAATGAATTTATTAAAACGATTATTTAAGCTTTTATCAATGTAAAATTTCGTTAATGAACGTTTTAATTGAAAATTAATGTTAAAGTTCATTTTAGGAGGGGGAGAAGGGGTGGGGAGGGGTTCAAGGCAATAACACCATTTTCGTCAAATGTTGTGTTTGTAGTTTTATGTCCACCTGTATCACTTTTCCATGCATGAATATTCCACCCATCCTTGTTATCAAGATCACTATTTTAACGGATTCTCCGGGCTTTATCTTAACTTTAAGTGTATCATAAATTGAACTGTCAGCCTTTTTTGTAAGTATTATTACATCTTCTGTGAGCGGCTTATTATTTATAATGATGTCTTGAATCTTCGATGACATTTCCCCCTTATTCGTTAAAGTTATAGTTACCTCCCAATAATTCTTTAAAGTTACAGATGCTATTCCTATCATCGTTTTGTATCTGTACTCTTTGGGCGTTTCACACCAAAGGGCGTATGCAGAGGATACCTCCACATCCAGCATGGAGGCTAATTGTGGAAGGGTGGTGGTGATTATGTAGGAGGCTGTGCTCAGCAACAGTAGGATAGGAGTTATAATTAGAAGTCTTCCTGTAGCGCTCATATCCACCTCAAAATAATCTGAATTATAAAGTAAATTTATCTTTCTATTTAAAAAAGTTGAAAGAAAAATCTAACATCCTAGATAATATAAGAGAGAATAGTTTTAAACCTGAAAATCCAGTATTCTTTGGAATGCGATAGGGGAGAAGAACGTTATGCCTAGATGCCCATATGCAAGGACTCCTGATGTTGAACATTCAGGCTTATTTGTTAAATGTGCAATATTAAATCAGAATGTTTCACCAGTAATCTTCCCATGCTTCAGGGATTTTGAAAACTGTAAATATTATAAGCCTGTAGCTGAAAAAATTGTGAAAGTTGAGAGGGGGAAGGTAAAGGTGGCTGGGGAAACATCAAGAAATTGTACTTCCTGCGTTTTCTATTCAGAAGCTAGTGGAAGATGTTTAAAGTTAGGTGTAAAAGTTGATGATCCTGCAAGGCCGCCATGCATGAAGAGTGGAGACAACAATCATGAATATAATGGCGGAGATGATGGCGATAAAAAACGCATAAAAATTTCTAAAATATTCAATATGTTTGGCAAGAAAAAATAAGTTCCAGGTTAATACTGTTTAAGATAATTGCATCATTACAACTGTGGGAATATCGTTTACAACTGCCACATTGAGATTCAGCTCGGTTTCCTCAAGCATTCCTAGAGATTCAACGGCTTTCTTTATTTTTTGGAGAACTATCAATTTATCATTTAACTGTTTTATCACGTCTTCTAGGGTTGTGACCTCTTGAATTGGGGAGGGATTGATGATCAGTTTCAACCCCATAATATCCACTGTTTGAGAAGTTCCTATACTTGGTGCTCTTCCAAGAATTTTTCCAAGGGATTCGGATAATGCACGAATCTTCTCCATTTTTGACTTTTGAGTTTCCAGTCTACTCATATATTCTTCTAGAAGTCTCTTAGTATTTTCAACCTGTTCATCAAGATAACTTATCAGTTCCTTCACGGTTTTAAATGTTTTAAGCTCCGTTACCATCAGGCTTCCTCCAATTAAATGCAATATCAAAAAATAATATTTAAGTATTGTTTATTTAACCTTAACTGATTTCATACGTTTCCACTCTTCTAGAGGAATGCTGAAACGCTTCTCAACGGAATCTCGATGAATATTATTATATGAGCAGAATGGTCTAACAGTTCCATCTGGAAGTGCATAGTGGATTACACATCTCTCCACTCTTTGAAGATCGAAGTTCCAGACATCCATAAAGTGCATGCATCCTATCATAATAACGTTTCTCATGAATTTTCCTAAAGCCTTATAGCTTCCCTCCCTTAAAACTGGAAGTATAAGATTTTTTAATAATCCAAACTTCACATATTTTAGAGAGGAGAGAGCTTTAAGATAGGCTCTGGTTCGGCTTCCACTTTCAGCTTTCCGGAAAACTTCCTCCATACTTTCAAAGAATTTATCTACATCTGCAATTTTGGTTATCGGCTTCCACTCATTCTCTCCAGTCTTTACGAGAAATGTGGCTACTCCGCAGAATGGACTGGTTGTGAATTCAACATATTTTTTGCCTTTCAATGCTCCAACAGCTCTCGATATTGGAACTACACTTGGCACCGGTCTGAAATCATATCTTGAGATTAATCCTTCCGTCTGTTCCTCGACAAGTTTCATGAAATCTGAAGTGTTTATACGCATGGAGCTTCTTTCAAGCTCCGATGCTCTTCCACTGAAGGAGATCGGCTGAACATTTATGCATCGAATAACATCTGAATTTTCCATTGCAAATCTAATTATATCGCCAATTTGATCATCGTTAACTCCCCTGCTAAGAGTTACCACTAACACTATGCTTTCATGGCCAAGTTTTCTAGCATTCTCTAAAACTTTAAGCTTCTTATCGAGGAGGGGAAGCCCTCTCAACTTGACATAGATCTCCTCCTTTAAACCGTCAAATTGGAGATAGATGGTGCTCATACCTGCATCTAGAAGCGATTTATAATATTCTATGTTTTCAGCCAAGACTAAGCCGTTAGTGTCAACCTCTACATGTTCGAATCCTAAATCTTTAGCCATTCTAACTATCTCTGGAAGATCTTCTCTGACTGTGGGTTCACCTCCACTGAGCTGTAAAGCTGGAGGGGGAACAGGCTTTAGGGATCTAAGAGTTTTAAGCATCTCTCTAATCTGATCTAAGGATGGCTCATATACATATCCTGTTGCCGCTGCATTTGCAAAGCAGACTGGACATTTAAGGTTGCATCTATTAGTTACATCTATAATTGCGAGAACTGTACGTGATTTATGATTTGGACATAGACCACAATCATAGGGGCAGCCTTTAACGGTTTTCGTTAATGGATTCTCCACTCCGAAACCGTTATGAGCATATTTTTCAGCCCATTGATAAAGTTCATAATCTGAGAAGGTATATATTTCATCGAACTCTCCATGTTCGGGACATTTCTTTCTAATTCTCACAACTTTTTCATCGTCCACATATACTTCTGCGTCGAGAACCCTTAGACATTTAGGGCAGAGGCTTTTAGTCTTTCTGAGAACTTTCATTTTACCACTCCCAGTAGTAAGTATTTATATTAAATGAAGGTTAAACCATATATTAGCTTAATCCAACGGATAATAGGGTGAAGAGTTGTATGAAGAGCAATGTGGAGATGAAGCTTAAAGAATTCGGTTTAACCAGCTATGAGGCTAAAGCATATTTAGCCCTAGTTGAGAATGGACCGATGACGGCGAGAAAGATATGCGAGAAAACTGGAATACCATATGCGAAGATCTATGAAGTTTTAAGCAGACTTGAAAGGAAAGGCTGGATTATAATTGAGAAAGAGAAGCAGAATAAGTATAAGCCGAAACCTCCAGTGGAAGCGGTTAAAGAAACCTCTTCAAAAATGATAGAGAAGATAAGAAATTATGGAAGGCAGATCATAAGAGAGCTTCAACCTATATATGACAGGAAAGGTGTTAAGGAGAGGCCTGAAGTGATAATTTTAAGGGGAACTAGAATGATAATTGAGAAGGCTGACAGTGCCTTTGAGAAAGCTTCAAAGGAGATAGAGATAGCTATCCCCAGAAGCATTTATGGATTCTATCTTCAATTGGGTGGAAGGATAAGGGAGATAATGCGTAGAGGAGTTAATGTAAAAGTGTTAGCTGACAGCAACCATGAAGAATTACTTAAGAAAATAATTGAAGCTGGAGTTGAAGTGGCATTAAAGGAGAAAATGTTTGGAGGGGGAATAATAGTTGATGATGAAGAAGCATTAATACTGCTTGGAGAAGAGAAACTTTCACCTATAGCCATATGGTCGAATCACGGAGAACTAGTTAAAGTTGCTAGAATCTATTTTGAACATTTATGGAGAGATGCCAAAAAGATAAGCTGACCAGTTCAATGTGAACTTTCCTCAGCAGCCTCTATACCATTCCTCGTTATATGGAATGTAAACCATTTAGTAATGTGAGGGGAACCTTTCATCTTTCTAACCCTAAACTGTTTGACTAGGAGACCTTGCTGCATGAGAATAGGATTATATCGTAAATCGATTATTCCGTCTACAACATATTCCAAGATCTGTTCAAAATCATCGTAGGGTTTTATTCCGAAATGGAATGTGGCGAATAAGTTAACAAGCCTCTCCTTTGCACATTCAGCCCTCCAAGTTTTAACAGTTTCAATGGCCACTGCGGGCTCAGTTATAGAGATTAACTCTGTAAGGGAATCTACGAAGACGCATCCTCTACCATGCATTTCCATATCATCCATTATTCCAGTTAATATTTGGGTAAGCTGATAGAGCTCTCTCGGATTCTCAACATAAACAACATATTTAGGTATAGTGGTTTTATCCGGATTCATCCTGAAAGAGTAGCAGTCAAGAAATTTCAACATTCCCCTCTCAACATATTCTTTAATGCTCCAGCCGAAGAAGATAGCGTTCTGTTCAACTGCGAGAGGAGTATCGTCGAAACATACGAAAATGCAGGGTTCACCCATACTCAGCCTTGAAAACATTAATTGAAGCAGGAAGACGGATTTACCTGTTCCACCTTCACCCACAACCATAACCATATTATTTCTCGGTATACCTTCAGGTAGAGCTTCATCTAAAATTTTTATGCCTGTACCAATCCTTGAAACTTTCAGTTCACTATGCAAAGAGTTCACCGAAATATTTTGGGGGAGGAATATTTAAAACGTTTAAGGTGACCGAAGATTTGATTTATAACTGTCAGAAATATTAATTTAGGTGAAAGATTGAAGATTGTAAGTATAAGGCTTCCTGAAGTTTACATTGAACTTATAGATGAACTTATCAGACTTGGAATATATCCTTCTAGAAGCGAGATAATAAGAGTAGCCTTAAGGGAATTTTTAAGCAAAGAGATAAATACGCATGGAAATGTTATGAGGATTTTAAGGGAGAAATGGATATGAAATGAATGCATTTCTAATGTTGAATAGGAAGCTGAGAGAGACAATATTGAAATATGGCTATTCAAAGCCTGTTGAAACCCAAGAGAAAGCTATACCGAGAATATTGAAGGGTGAAAATCTACTGCTCATAGCTCCAACAGGTTCAGGTAAAACTGAAGCAGCACTCTTCCCAATAATAAATTTGATAATGGAAGATCCCGCTAAAAATGGAATAAAAGCATTATACATTACTCCTCTAAGAGCCCTTAACAGAGATATTTTTAGAAGGATCGCCCAGTTAGCTTGGGATGTAGATGTTAAAGTGGAGATAAGGCATGGAGATACATCTCAACATGTTAGGAGAAGGCAGGCTTTAAAGCCGCCGCAAATATTGGTGACCACTCCAGAAACATTGCAGGCAATTCTTCCAGGAAAGATCATGAAAAAACATTTAAAAAATGTTCGATGGGTGGTAATCGACGAGGTACATGAATTAATATCAGATAAGCGTGGAACACAGTTAGCATTAGCCTTAGAGAGATTGGAGAGAATAGCTGGAGAATCAATTCAGAGAATAGGGCTTTCAGCCACTGTAGGTTCACCTGAAAAGGTGGCGAAATACATTGCTGGAACAGGGAGAGAAATAGAGATCATCGATATAACCAGTGCGAAGAGATTTGAAATAAATGTAGATGTGGCGGAGGAGGATGAATTAAATTTAAAATTGGCTGAGAAGCTTTTAATTTCACCATCCACAGCAGCAAAGCTAACATATATTTTGAAAATAGCTGAAAGGGAAGGCTCCATATTAGTCTTTACCAATACAAGGGAGATGGCTGAAGCCTTGGCTTCCAGATTGAGAATTCTCAACCCCCCATTCAAAATAGGAGTACATCACGGTTCACTCTCAAAGGAGGAGAGAGTGAAGGTTGAAGAAGAGTTTAAAAGAGGAAATATTGGAGTTCTCGTGGCAACATCATCATTGGAGCTTGGACTCGATATAGGTGTTGTAAACCATGTGGTACAATACATGTCGCCTAGACAGGCTGCAAAGCTTATTCAGAGAGTTGGAAGGGCTGGACATAAATTATGGGAAACTTCTAGGGGAACCATACTTGCTTCAACATTAGACGATATAGTTGAATCGGCTGTTCTGGCTAGGAGGGCTATGAGCAGAGAGCTTGAAGAAACCGAGACATATGAGAATTCATTGGATGTTCTTGCACATCAAATGGTTGGAATCATATTGGATATGGGTGGAGCAACATTAAAGGAGATCTTTAAAATCGTTAGAAAAGCATATCCATATAGAAGGATAATATTTGAAGATTTACGTGACGTGGCAGCTTTTCTCTCAGATATAGGGATTATAAGATATGAAGCTGTAGATGAGAGGTTGAAGACTAGGAGAAATAGAACATGGAAGTATTATTATGAAAATTTATCCGTAATACCTGACATTAGAAGATATAGGATAATAGATATTGCTTCAAGAAAACCCATAGGAACATTGGATGAAGAATTCATATTTCTACATGGAAAAGAAACTTTTATACTTGCAGGGAGAACTTGGAAAACTGTTAGAATAGACGAGGAGGAGAGAACGGTATACGTGGAGGAGGACAAGGAGAGTTTAGGGGCAATTCCAGCATGGATAGGAGAGCTAATACCGGTTCCATTCTCAGTGGCACAGGAAGCTGGAAGATTAAGGGAGAAGATCTTTCATGGAGGAGAGGATTTGGAGAAATATCCGATCAGCTTGAAAGCTCTTGAAAAAGCGAGAATAGAGTTAAGGAAACATGTGGAGGGGGGAAATTTAATTCCCACCGATAAGAGGATAATCATAGAAGGACTTGGAAAATATATAGTTATACATTCATGTCTTGGAACTAGAACCAATAGAACATTGGCAACATTACTGGCCAGGGAGATTATTAAGAGGTTAAAGTCAAGTGTGAGAATCTCAACAGATCAATATAGGATTCTGTTAATTTTACCTAGACCTGTGAAATCCGAATCCATTAGAAAATTGATAATGGAATTAAAGTTGGAGGGGAGGGAGATTAGAGAAGCCGTTAAGGCAAGTGACGCCTATAAGTGGAAGCTCTTCCACGTTTCTAGAAGACTTGGAGTTATCACTAGAGAAGCAAGAATAGAGGATGTTAGAAGGATAATTTCAATTCTTGATGGAACAATAGCTGAGAAGGAGGCTTTGAGAGAAGCTCTCCAAGATTATTTTAACATTAGAAGGCTTAAGGAGATTCTTAACAATATTAGAGATGGAAGAATTGAGGTAATCTCCGTCAAAAGAGATTTGAAGATGGGATCATCGACATTGGCAAGCTATATTTTGCAGAGAAATCTACCATACGATTTAATACCGCCCATAAATGGAGCGAAAACCATTATTGAAATTGTAAAGGAGAGACTTCTCAATAGGAAGGTGAAGCTTGCATGTATACATTGTGGAAGGTGGAGAAGAGTGTCAAAGATAAAATATATACCTGAAGATTTAAGATGTCCAATATGCGGAGCCAAGGCGATAGGAGTAACGGAAGAGGATACTGAGATATTAAAGATACTATCGAAATGGAGGAGGGGGAAGCTGAACATGGAGGAGAGAGAGAAATTTGAAAGATTTAGGAAAACTGTTGGATTAATAATGACCTATGGAAAGAAAGCTATAATAACTTTGGCTGGCAGGGGGATAGGGCCTCAAACAGCATCAAGAATACTTAGAAGATACCATGAAGATGAAGATGAACTTTACATGGACATATTGGAAGCTGAAAGAAATTATATTAGAACGAGACCATATTGGGAGGAGTGACATCTACAGTTCCAATTAAGATTAACAAATGGAAATATGGAGGAAACGTTAATAGACTTATTAGTGTGGGGTGGAATATATGATAATTCCTGGAAGAGAAGCATATGAGATGGGATGTGTAAAGAACCTTATAAATCCAGAATTGCAGGTGCAGCCTGCAGGTATAGAGTTAACGTTAAGAGAAGTGGGAAGAATAGTTGAGGCTGGACATTTAGATTTGACAAATAAGAACAGATATATACCGAGAATGGAAGTTTTAAACTTCGACTCGGAGGGAAAAATACATCTCGTGAAAGGCGCCTATAGAATAATGTTCAATGAAATAGTTAGTTTGCCTCCTAACATAGCGGCAATTGGATATCCAAGATCCTCTCTAATTAGAAGTGGAGCCACAATATATATGGCTCTATGGGATCCAGGATATGTTGGGAGAAGTGTAAGCCTACTATCAGTATTCAATGAAAAAGGGATAATTCTGGAAAAGAATTCTAGACTTATACAACTAGTGTTCATAAGGCTTGAAAAAGTTCCACATAAAATTTACGAGGGAAAATATCAAAAAGAAAATATTGAATTTATTTGAAGCCGATTTTAGGATAAACTTTCTCCATCAAATTTTTATCAACTCTTCTTTTAAGATCGGCGTAGAAGTTCGCTCCAGTCGAGTCGATGGCAACCATCAGCGGCCCAAAATTCTCCGCCTCAATGATCCACATAGCCTCCGGAACTCCCAGATCTAACCATTTAACATCTACAACTCTCTTCATGCCTCTCGCTGCAAGTACTGCGGCGCCACCGGTAAAGATTGTATATACTGCCCCTAAACGTTTACAGGCTTCTGCCGTTCTACTTCCCATGCCACCTTTACCGATAATCATTCTTACCCCCGTTTTTTCCATGAATTCAGCTTCATAACTTTCCATTCTAGCACTGGTGGTTGGACCTGCAGCAACAATCTCCCATTCACCGTTCAATTTTCTAACCACTGGGCCGCAATGATAAACGGCGAGACCATTCAAATCTAAAGGTAACTTTTCACCTGAAGCGAGAAGTTTTAGAACCCTGTTATGGGCAGCATCCCTAGCAGTTATCATCAAACCGCTCAGATAAACTATGTCTCCAATCCTTAACTTTCTCACATCCTTCTCTTTTAGAGGAGTATTTAAATGATATTCCATTCCGTTCACCTCCACCATTCATTTAAAATTTTATGCGTAACGAATTCGACGCTTCCATCAGGATATATTTTCATTTTCGATCGCCTAGCAGCCCAACAGTTGAATGCTACAGCCACAGCATAAGAGGCTGGATGTCTATGTGCATAGTCCACATTCACCGTTAAAGCAGTCGTCTTTCCACCTACACCGTGAGGACCTATACCCAGCGAATTCACCAAGTCGAGAAGCTCCAACTCCAAATTTGCGAGAACTTCAATATTGCTTCTAACCCCTACAGGTCTGAGCAGAGCTTTTTTAGCGATTTTCATGGCAACATCTATAGTTCCACCTAAACCAACTCCAATGGATACTGGCGGACAAGGTTTTGCTCCAGCTTCAGCCACAGTGTCAACCACCAATTTTTTAGCATATTTTAAACCTTGTGATGGGGAGAGAACTTTAGCGATACATGGAGCCTCACTTCCACCACCCTTCGGAAAAGCGGTAACTGTCAGTTCATCGCTGCCTGGAACAAGTTCCCACTCTATCCATGGAATATATCTTCCAGTATTGTCGCCGCTATTTTTATGCATCATTACATCTACAGCGTTAGGTCTAAGGGGAATTTCACTTGTAGCTTTGACAGTTGCTCTTCTAAGAATATCCTTCAATCTTCCCTTTACCGGAAAATTCTCTCCAAGGGAGACATAGAAGATTATTAGCCCAGTATCTTGGCATATCGGTTTACTTTCCCTCTCAGCAAGTTTGCAGTTCTCAAGTATAGCATTCAATTGGGCTATAGCTAGAGGATTTGTTTCCCCATCTCTAGCCTTTATTAAAGCCTCCTTGACGTCTGGTGGAATGATCGTCGTCGCCCCCTTCAAAAGTAGAATTGAAGCCTTCTCTATCACCGATTCAAGATTTTCAGACATAGATTACACCATTATAAACTAGACGGTTAAACTGTAGATAAACATAATGCTTTACTATTTAAAATTCAATGAATCCAATATTCTCCTGAATCGGTAATCTCCTTCTTCCAAATTGGAACTTCACCTTTAACTCTCTCCACTATTCTTCTGAGAACTTTGAATCCAATTATTCTATGTTTGGCAGCCACTCCAACTATGAAAGTGTTAGAACCCACTTTTCTATCACCCAGTGAATGTAGAATGGTTGCTGAGAAGACATCGTTGAATGCTTCAGCATCTTCAACTATTTTCCTCATAACTTTCAATGCAAGATCTTCATATGCCTCATAGTGAAGAAACTTTACAGATCCTCCCCTAAAAGATTCCTCTCTAACAGAGCCTATGAAGAGGAGGATGCAGCCTACATTTTTCGATGAGGATTTTAGATCGCATATCAGCCTGTTAAAATCTACATTGTCGAGATCGCCTAAAAACACTTCACCCATAGAATAATTCCCCCATAAAATTTAAAGTAAAATAAAGTTAAATTTCCATTGGCGAAGCAGATGGGAAAAGTGCACAATTATATCGGCTGGAGAGAAGCGGAAAGGTGGAAGTGTATTAGATGTGGAAAATGCTGTGAAAAATATATTGTACCTTTAAAGTTTTCGGAAGCGCTTACTTTAACGAGGAAATATGGACCTGTAGCATTAAATGTAAATGGAAAGTATTATTTGACGAAGAAGGCTGACGGTTCATGTATCTTCCTCAACAGGAAGGGGCCGATTGCATATTGCAGCATATATCTTGAGAGACCTATATGCTGCAAGCTCTATCCATTCCATATAACTAGAAGACCTTTAAAAGTTGGAAATCCAAAAAGTGCGGAGTTGAAGTGGAGAGGAGAGAACGTTTACCTATATGTCGATTCTACATGTCCTGGAACTGGAAGTGGATATCCTATAAGAAGTTTGGCTTCAAAGATTATTCAACTATGGGGAAGATATAAGAGCATTCCTTAAAGAGCGAATGTAAACCATTAATTTCATGCTTAGAGGCATGTTTAAAAGGTTCTTTAAAAAATCGAAAAAGATTCTCATATCATTGGACGATTTAAATTTAACTATGAAGTCTATGAAACTATGTTCATCATAAAATGCTATTGAAAATGTGAATCCCCTATATGTTAAGTCGCCTCTAAAAGATCTTTCAAGAGTGCCTAAAACATTTTTAAACTTATATTTACGTAGCAGACGTTTAAAGTTTCTTGGAAGATACCATGGATAGACGTGGAGAGTTATAATTGAATGAAGAGTTTCTGACAGGTCGAATAGCTTTGCATATAGAAATATTAGATCATTTAAACTTTTAACCTTGTCAAAGGTCATTGAGAGAACGTTTCTCCCCATAGCATAATCATGGACAACTCTAAATTTATGGATGAAGCATTCATTAAACTTGATATTTTCATCACTTTTACTTTGAAATTTCCATAAAACATTCAAGCTATCTATAAATTTTAAGTCAAAATTTTCAATGTCGATCAATGAATTTTTAAGGTAGCAGAGAACATCCCCTGAAAAATAGGTTTGAATATTCATTTGAATCTCCATGCTAAAGTGGAAAGTAAAGTGAAATAAATTTTCTCTAAATTTATGATGTCTCGTTAATGGTCCAAGATAGATCTCTGAATCTTCTAGCAGCTTCACCGGGATTTGAAGAGAGATAAATTGATCTTCCAATTATAAAGAAGCTGGATCCAGCCTTTAAACATTCATCTATGACGCCTCCTTGGGCACCTATACCAGGCGAATATATCGGTACTTTCCCCTCTAAAATGCTGTGAATATATCTGACTTTATCTGGATATGTTCCTCCAACGATGACGCCTGAAGCATTCCATTCCAGAGCTCTTCTAGCGAATATCTCGAAGAGCGGTTTAAACCGTCCATCAACAGGATCTTTAACCTCCAGCTCATAGCTTTCCGGGGCAGCTTTATGGCTGGTATAGACGAGTAGGATTACGCCTCTTCCATCATATTCCTCAGCAACCTCGAAGACCGATTCCAATCCGCCGCTCCACCCCACCAATGGATTTACGATCATAGCGTCGAATCCAGCGTTAAAATAGTGTTTTGCAGCCCACTTATTCGTGTGGCCTACATCGCTAAGTTTGCAATCCATAATTATTGGGAGACCTTTACTATGTGTCTCATCGATAATTCTTTTAACACCACTGTAAAGTCCCAGTGGAAGCAGTAGCTGCATGTTTATTTTGACAGCGCAGATGTATGGTGCTGTAGCATTTAAAACTTCCTTAGCTTTCTCCTCCAACTCTTCGAATAGGGGGTTTCCGGGTAGGGCTGAAAGATCCAGGGCTAGAATTATTCTACTCCGATTCTTAAGGGATGCCTCCTTTATGAAATCGGCAAACTTCATGTGATCACCAAACCATTATCCTGTTAGAAGAGGCACTTATAAGTATTTAAGTTGCAGCGGAAAGAAAATATAAAGGTGGAAAGTATGGAGAGGAGGAATATTAGGCCGCCAATATATGAGCCGATACTTGCCAGCGATATTTATAAGCTTCTAATCCACATTGCAGAGAAATTGAAGGAAATTGAAAGGAAAATAGACATGATAAATAGTAGATTGGAAGAGTTGGAGAAGAATTTAACATAAATGGTTGATAATGGGTATTTCATATCCGCATCTAGGACAGCGCCCATCAAATTTTAAATTATATTTGAGAATCTTTGAACCGAACCTTTTGATAAGCATTTCCCCACAATTGGGACAATAAGTGTTCTCATATGGATGGCCCGGAACATTTCCAATATATGGATAGTTTACTCCAAGCTTTTTAGCAAGCTTATAGGCATATTCAAGTATATTTATACTTGTAGGAGGATTGTGAAACCTATATGCTGGAAAGTAACGTGTAAAATGTAGAGGGGTATTACATCCAACTTCCTTTAAGTGGCGTTCAATAACACTTTTTATTGAATATTCGTCACAGTTGACTCCAGTAACTAGTAGGTACACTATCTCCACATGAATGTTCATCTCTCTAGCTGAACGTGCAACTTTCCAAACATGTTCCGCCGAGACGCCTCCACAATATTTTTTATAGACATCTTCACCGCCTTTAACATCCACTTTCAATCCATTTAGACCATGTTTTCTAAGAAGTTTCAATGCTTCAATGGACATGTAGCCGTTACTAACATAGGTGGAGTAGAGGCCGCGGCTTCTAGCAATTCTGAAGACATCTAGAGAATATTCGAAGAGCATTAAAGGTTCATTGAAGCTTACACAGACACCGCTATCCCCCCTTTCAACAGCCAATTCAACTATCCGTTTAGGCGGAATATAGGGAATATTATTCCAATCTGGATGCATCATGCTTAGATGCCAGTTTTGACACCACGGACAGTTAAAGTTGCATCCCCAAGTGGAGAAGGTTAAAGCTGTTGAGGAGGGCCAGAAGTGGAAGAAAGGTTTTACCTCTATCGGCCTACTCTCAACAGCGCTCAACTTACCATATGATAGAGAATATAATGTGCCGTTTAGATTCAACCTGACACCGCAGAAACCGGTGTCATCCATTGGAATTATACATTGCCTTTCACATAGCAGACACTTAATCTTCCCACTTCTCAGCTTGGACCAGAGTAATGCTTCATGATGAAAACTCATCTCCAACACTGGAAAACACTATTAAACAATACAATATAATTCTTCCATAGAAAAAATTGTATATGGGAGAGAAGATGGAGAGGGATGGGGAGATAATTGAGGGAGAATATGTGATATTATATTTGGATAGGAGAAGAAAATATCTTGTCCAAGTGAAGAGGAACAGGATGTTTCACACCCATAGGGGATATGTGGATCTAGGAGAAGTAGTTGGGAGAAGATATGGAGAGGCGGTTAAAAGCCATCTTGGATTTAAATTTTACATATTTAAACCAACCATCAGAAATTATGTAATGAAAGTTGAGAGGAAAACTCAGATAATTTACCCGAAAGATATAGCTTTGATAATCACTTATACTGGAATTGGACCTGGATCTAGAGTTATAGAGGCTGGAACAGGTTCAGGAGCGTTGACCACAGCTCTAGCATATTATGTTAGGCCTAATGGAAAAGTGTATAGTTATGATATAAAAGAGGAATATTTGAAGAAGGCTGAAAAGAATATTAGAAGGGCAGGATTGGAGGATTACGTTGAATTGAAGTTGAAGGATGTGACTGAGGGATTTGAAGAGGAAAATGTAGATGCAGTAGTATTGGATCTGGCTACACCGTGGCTTGTGGTGAAACATGCGTATAATGCCCTTGCAGATTGGGGTTCAATAGCAAGTTATAGTCCAACCGTTGAACAGGTGATAAAGACCGTTGAAGCTTTGAGAAAAACGCGATTTAAAGATATAGAATGTATAGAATGCCTTATAAGGAACATAAAGGTTAAAGAGGGAGAGACACGGCCTGAAACTTTCATGGTAGGGCATACAGGCTATATAACCTTTGCAAGGAAAACCTTGGAGGGAATGAATAAATGAAGAATAAATTAAAAATTTTAATCATAATAATTCTACTTGTATCGCTATTTACAGTTTCAAGTGTCAAGAGCGATTCAAAGCCATTTGGAGAATATAAGTATATATTTAAAGTGAACCAGGATGGAGTGAACAATATAACAATTATCTATGAAGCTTGGAGGAATGGTGATTCATGGCTACTTCTTCCAAAAAACTTCACAAAATATGAGATAAAAGTTTTAGATGGTGAAATTATACATGAAAAATTGGAGAAGGCATATACAAGTCAGGGAGATGAATATGTATTCTACAGCAATTATACCTTCCAATACAGGGCTAATGGAAAGTTCATGATGAAGATAACCTACACGATGAAGTATGGATCGATCATAGTGGAGCCCCAATGCTTCTTCTACTCACCTCAAATATATTTTAAATCTGAAGATAGAGGAGTTGTGGAGATTCATCTGCCCAGAAACATCAAAATCGGCGAAAACAAGATTATACCGCCTCCAGCTGGAATTGAGGAGAAAGGCGAGGAATATGTGATAAAGATAAATTTAAGCCAGAACATTGCAAGAATAGCCATTGAGTATACTACTGAAAATCCATATAATCCTATAACAATGCGTAGAGGAATATTTACTGTGGAGACTCCAAGAAGGTATAGGGAGTTGGCTGAGAGAATCTTAGAAACATATAATCTTTTCTATGAAAATTTGACAAAAATCTTCTCAGTTAATTTAACCGATATACAGGTAATATTTTATGCACCGAAACTTGAGGATCTTTGGACGGGAGGATATGTTCCATTCAACGGTAAGAATCTCGGCAAGATACATTTAAACCTCATCTATGTTAGAACTTTAAAGGGTTATTGGGAGCAGATAGCCCTCCATGAACTTGTACACCACTTCATATATGCTGCTGGAATAACCCCTGACCTATTATGGTTCCATGAAGGAATGGCCGAATATGTAAGTATAACTCTCACTACACAGATTGGATGGAGGGGACAGTTGAGTAGAAAGAGTGATCTTGAAGCCACAGCTCAAACACTATATCCAAATTATGGTTTCATACAGGATTGGAAGCCTGGAAGAAAAGATGAGAATATTGGAAAATATTATGCAGCAGCATATGCTGTTGTGAAGGCCTTGGCTGACGAAAATGGTGGACTTGAATTCTATAGGAAATTCTTCCAGGAAATTAAAGATTTAAAAAATGTTACCACCACGGATATATTGATACATTATCTTAGTAAAGCTGCAGGAAGAGATTTAACAAATGAATTTAAGGAGTGGAATTTCAGGATAATTGGAGTTGAAAATATAAGTCAAATTATAGTTGAGGGGAGAAATATCGTTAAAATGAAGGGGTTGCTGGGTGTTCCATGGTCGCTTATAGCGGATGAAATTCTAAATTTAGCGGATGAAGCTCTTAAAAATGGCAGAACGAATATGGCTATGATGGAAGCCTATATGGGAATTATGATCGCTCAATACTCATTAACTTTAACGACGATAACAATATGTATAGTAATGCTCATACTAATTGGGAGGATTAAAATTGAAGAATTGTATGGATAAAATAGAGATTATAGGTTTGAGGGGAATACCTGACATTAAAGAAAACGATGATATAGCTGAGATTATCTGCAGAAAAGCCGATGAGCAGGGTGTTGGATTGAGGGAGGGAGATGTCATCGTGATAGCTAGTAAGATCGTTTCAAAAGCTGAAGGAAGGCTGGTTAGATTAGATGAGGTAGAACCATCACCCTTCGCAGTGAAGATTGGTGAAGATATGCATAAAACACCTGAATTGGTAGAATTGATACTTAGAGAGAGCAGAAAGATAGTTAAAATGAAGTTTAGACATTTAATAGTTGAGACTAAACATGGATTTGTATGTGCAAATGCAGGTATAGATAGATCTAATGTTGCTGGTGAGAGAAATATAGTGGCTCTGCTACCTGAAAATCCCGACGAATCTGCAAAGAGGATAAGGGAGGGAATAAAGAGGAGGAAGAATATTGAAGTGGCAGTTATAATTTCAGATACTTTTGGTAGGGCTTGGAGAAGGGGACATGTAAACTTTGCAATAGGAATTTCAGGGATGAAGCCGATAAAAGATTATAGGGGGACTCGAGACATCTACGGCTACACTTTAAGAATTACTCAGATGGCTGTGGCCGATGAATTGGCGGCCGCTGCAGAGCTAGCTATGGGTAAGAGCGACAGGATACCGGTTGTTATAATTAGAGGTTATGATTATCCTAGGGGTGATGGATCATCGAAGGAGCTAATTTATCCTGAAGAGAAAGATCTATTCCGTTAAACTTGAAATGATAGTTTCTACAAGGGTTAAAGCTTTACTGGCTAACTGTTCAGCCACCTCTTTATTAACGCTCTCAACGAATATTCTGAAGACAGGCTCAGTGCCTGACGGTCTAAATAGGATCCAGCTTTCATCAGCTAAATGAATTTTCAACCCATCCACAACGACTATTTTAACAGGGTTAAAAGTGGAGGCGGCATGCATAATGGAGGATAAGACTTTTACCTTAATTTTATCAGGACATGGAACTGAAAGTTTCACTTGGAAATATCTTGGAAAATCTGAGAGAACATTCCAAATTGAATTATATTTACATAGAAGCTGTAGCATTTTGCATAGGGCGAAGCCGGGATCACCGTAAAGTATGTTTGTAGGCCAAATGTATTTTCCAGACTCCTCAAATGCAAACAAAGCTTTCTGGAAGACTCTTAAAGCTTCAATGATTGCTGGAGGACCAACCCTTGTAAATTTAACTGAACCATTAAACTTTGACGCTACATCCAAAATTAACTTTGAAGTATTTATTGGACAGATTATTAAGCCCGGTCCATGATTATATAATTCAACACCTGCAAATATGGAGCCTGCAACATCTCCGGAGAGGATATTTCCTTCAGAATCTATGAAGAAGCATCTGTCACCATCGCCGTCCAAAGCTAAGCCAACATCGAAATCTAAATTAACCATTAGAGGTGAAAGATACTTTAAACTTTCAATTTTTAAATTTGCCCCTCTACCAGGAAAGAATCCTGAAGGCATGTCGTTTAATGTAAATATGTGAACTCCAAGCCTTGCAGCAAGCTCCGAAAAAAATGGACCGTAGGGACTGTTACATAGATCTAAGATAACTTTAAACCCTTTACTTCTAATTTGCTTTACATTGAAGGAGGCTAAAATTGATTGAACGTAGATTTCAACAGCATTATCGAAATGCTCTA
>QMRB01000024.1 GCA_003649185.1 Thermoproteota archaeon
GGAAAGTGATTTTCTTTTAATTTGCGGTGATGTCTTCCATTCGCTTAGACCTAGCGGAAAACTTTTAACTCTCTTCTCACGCTTTATTGCAAATCTAACTCAGAGAGGAATCCCAGTAATTGTGGTTGCCGGTAATCATGATCAACCCAGAACTTTAAGAAGCGATGCATATCTGAACGCCTTACATGAATTAAAAGTTCCACGTTTCCACTATTTCAACAGGCCTGGTTCAATAAAGATAAAATGTCCTAAAAGTAGGAGAACAGTTAAAATTATAGGTTTACCATTTGTTCCGTTAGGATTGATTAAACCACCTGTTTTCGAAAGGTTCATAGATGAAACTTTAAAATCACTGGTTACGGAGAATTCAGATTATGATTATCTTATTGTCGCTTCGCATTTTCATCTTGAAGGCGCCAAATTGGGTAGGGAACCCTATTATCTTCCATTGAGAGAGGTGAAGCTTCCTAAAAGTATCTTTAAAAAACCTGAAGTAAGCTATGTTGCATTAGGACATATACATCTCCACCAAGAAATTGATAAAGGGATAGTGTATAGCGGTTCTATTGAACGAATGAATTTTGGAGAAGAAGGAGAGTCTAAAGGTATAGTAATAGTAAATGAGAGGGGAGGAGAATTATCATATGAATTCCAAGAGCTTCCATGCAGACCGTTAATAACTTTGCCGAAAGGAGAAAAAAAATCTAATAGAAACTATTTTGATATAACTTCTAAGGTGAATCCTGAATACTTTATTCTAAACAGTCTTAAATCGTATGAAATTCCTGAAGGTGCAATCATCCGTCTACTAGTTAAAATGGAATATGGAAAGAGCATAAATCGAGCTAGAATCTCAGATTACCTGAACAGTTTAAAAGTGTTACATTGGTTTATAGAACCTATACGTGTAAGTGCAACAAGCATTCAGTTGGAAAGGAAATTTACATCTCTCAAAGAGGCTTTCCAAGAATATGTTAAGCATCTGTTAAATAGAGATCCATTTAAAAAGCTTCCAAATACCGTTTTAAAATTAATTTTTAGTGAAGGAATTAAAATTATAGAGCATGTTGAGAGGGAGGGTTAACCATTGATAATTGAAAAGATAAAGGTGGAAAATTTTACAACGTATAAATTTCAAGAGTTAGATTTCAATAAGCTTGGCTCAACAATCTCCGTTTTTGGAACCACAGGTTCAGGTAAAACCACGTTCTTCGTGGATGCTGTGACGCTTGCACTCTACGGCCGTGCATATGGCCAATTAGATAAAGAATATGCCAAGTATATTATTCCAAAATGGGCTCAAAATTCAAAGGTTGAAGTTGTCTTCCGCCTTCCTGGCGACTCCCTCTATAAAGTTACACGGATATATTTTAAGGATAAGCGTAATAATCTAGCGGATCTCAGAGAGATAGATGAAGATGGAAGAACTAAGCGTCTGATAGCTACAGGCATAAAAGCTGTGGATAGAGAAGTGGAAAAATTAACCGGATTGGATTTCAAAACCTTTATAAACACAGTTGTCGTTAGACAAGGGAAGGTTGCTGAACTCATTAGCAAAGATTTAAAGCCCTCTGAGAAGAGAGATATTTTTCTTAAAGCTTTCGATATAAATTTAAAGAGACATAAAGAACTAGCTAAATCTAAATATGACTCTGTTAAATCCGAACTTGAAAAGTTAGACTATTACATTCAAAAGTTAAGTGAGGAGCTTAAAGAAGAGGGAAAAGTTAAAGAAGAAATCTTTCGCTTGGAGCAGGAGAAAAACATGCTGAACGAAAAATTAGCTAAAATTAGAGCTGAAAGAGACGCTCTTAACAGCAAGCTAAAGTATATTATTGAAGAGTTATCGTCCATTGAAGGAAAACTTTCCGAAGTTGAAGAATCCATGAGGCTTCTTAAAGATTTTAATGAAAAATTTAATCAACTGGAAAAACAAATTGACAGTATAAAAAATCTTCTAGCTAGAAAAGATGAAATTGAAAAATACTATGGTAAATTAAAGAAGATTTCTTTAATCCTAGATGAACTCTCCATTGAGGAACGTTTAATTTTAGAGTTGAAGAACAGTATAAACACGATCCGCTCAATAACGTCAAAAAAAGAAAAATTAATTTCAAGAATGCTTAAATGTAAAGATTTAATCGGAGAGCTGTCAACCGACATTGATTGTCTTAAAATAAAGTTGTCTGAGAAGGAAGATATTAAGCTAAAAATTGAAGAAAATATTTCAAAGTTATCAAAATTGAAAGGATTCTCAAGCTATATCATTCAGAGTATTAATGCTTTAAAAGAACGAATTGGCGGAGAAATCTTCTGTCCAGTATGTAAAACTAAACTGTCACCTGTCAAAGCTAATGAAACCATTCAACATTTACAGTCAGAGTTGAATGGGATAAGAATCAGGATAACCCAACTGGAAAATAAAGTTGAAAAGTTCAAAGAAAAGTTGAGAGAACTGGATTTGAAAAGCGAATTATTAAAGCGAAAAGAGCTTAAATTGGCTGAAATTAGAAAGGAGATGGACCAACTAGATCAAAGAATTAAAGAGATAGAAAACTATGAGAAACAATTAAAAGTTAAAGAAGAAAAATTAAACGAACATTTAAATATGTTTGGAAAGTTATCTTCAATTCTGCTAAATAATTATTCTATTAGAGTTTCAGTTGGAGAAGTTTTAAAGGTTAAAGAAGAGCTGAGAAAGAATCTTGAAGAGATCTCTGAAAAAATAATGCAAATTCAAAATCAAAGCGGAAAGCTTCAAACATTAATTCAAAATAAAAATTTTCTTGCTGAGAAAATTTCACAGTTAAAGTCGAAGACAAAAATATATAAAAAGTTGATTTCTCTAAGAGATCTAAAAGCTTTAGAAAAGCTTAAATTAGAGAGAAAATTGGAGAAATTAAACGATGAACTTATATGCTTAGAACGTAAACTCGCCTCAACAAAGGAGAAATTAAACAATCTGGTTGGTCAACTTAAAAGTTTAGCTGAAAAACGAAGCGAACTGTTGAAGATGAAAAGTGAGAGAGATAAACTTAACAATATGCTTGAAGCTTACAGAATTCTCTACCAGCAAATCTTTCATGAAAAGGGACTTCCCCTTTCACTTTTAAACTCATATGTCAAGGTTGTTGAAAGCTGGGCCGACGAATATGTAAGACGATTTCTACCGGATAAAAGTATAAGAATTGAAGTCTCCGAGGATGCTGTTAGAATAATAGTATATGATGGTTCCGCCGTAAGGGATTTGGTAACCTATTCTGGTGGAGAAACGGTATTATTAGGATTTGCAATTAGATTAGCTATTGCACGTGCATTATCTGAAAAAGCTGGAGTTACTCCCCGTTTCCTTATAATAGATGAGGGATTCGGTCCTCTAAGCCGAAACTTTAGAGAAGAGCTGCTGAAAACTCTAAATGAACTTCAAAGAGACTATGAAAAAATAATTGTCATATCTCATGTGGATGAGGTTAGAGATAGCGCATACTTCGAGAGCCAGGTTCAAGTAGTAAAGGATGATGCCGGTTTCAGTAAAGTAAGGGTTTTAAGATAATATATTTAGGTTAACCGAAAAATTGAAATTATAATTGCAATGATAGAATATTAAGAGTTGCTGGCATCATTCATTTCGCTTAACTGTTAACGGGGAGGGTTATTCCAATGTCTCATCCAACAATTTCTCCTTCACGGATCTTAATGTACTCATTGAAGGGATGATCATCGTGTTCTTTAGAAATAGAAGAATTAAACGCTTAATACCCTGCATTTTAGAAATTATCTTAGCATTGAAGAATAGAGGTATTCCACCAAATGTAAACATAATTTCTAAAAGGCTTGGAGTAAATCCCCAAATTGTGAAAAGAGCTTTGGATGAAGCTTTTTCAGAAAATCTGTTATTGAAGGATTCTTGGGAATTAACGGATTCAGGTAGATCTCTAATTCTCAAGCATCGTGGAAAATTTATTCACGATAAGTTTATGCATAAGTCTCCCATCTTCAAATTTTCAGGCACATTCAACAATTTAAGTTCACATTTAAAATCAAATCATGGCTTCAGTTCAAATGATGTGGCTTCAATAAAAGATTCTTTAAGTTCCCTTCAAGGCAGAATTGAAGAGTTGATGCCTCTCTCCAAGATCCCGCCGAAATCTAAATGTGTAGTTGTTTTAACTATAGGTGGATACGGTTTCGTTAGAAGGTTGGCTGACATGGGATTAACTCCCGGTGTCGAGGTTCTAGTTGAGAGAAACGCTCCTTTTGGAGGTCCTATAATTGTGCAGGTGCGGGGAAGTTCTGTTGCTTTAGGTCGAGGTGTAGCTTCAAAAATTCTTGTGAGACTTTTGGAGGCTTAATTTTGAATCGGCGTAGAAGAGTGATTCTAGCTTTAGCTGGAAATCCAAATGTTGGTAAAAGTGTTATTTTCAACCAGCTTACCGGTGCAAGTCAAACTGTTGGAAATTGGCCTGGAAAAACTGTTGAACGTGCAGAGGGAAAACTGTATTTTAAAGGTTATGAGATAGTAATTATAGATCTACCGGGAACATATTCGTTATCTGCTTACTCACAGGAGGAGATAGTTGCAAGGGACTATATTGCCATTGAGAAACCTGACATTGTAGTTAACATTGTTGATGCTTCAGCTCTTGAGAGAAATCTATATTTAACATTGCAGTTACTTGAGATGCATGCCCCATTAATTATAGGATTAAATTTAATGGATGTTGCTAGAAGTAAGGGTATAAGAATCGATGTGCAGAAGCTTTGGAATATTCTGGGAGTTCCAGTAATACCTATGGTTGCTGTAACCGGCCATGGAATTGACAGGTTGATTTCAACAGTTGTTGATATTATTGAAGGAAAAATTAAAGTTCAGCCCTTAAATGTTACTTATGGAAGGGAAGTTGAACGGGGAATCTCTGCCTTAGAGAAAGCTGTCTCCGAAAATCTTCCAGAATTGGCTTCAAAATATTCTCCTAGATGGATTGCCATAAAACTTTTGGAGAGGGATGAGGAGATTATTCGAAGAGTATCCTCTTATTCCTCTGGGAATCTTGTTTTAATGGTTTCAGAAGAAATTGCAGGCGAATTGGAAAAAGTTCACGGTGAACCTTCACCGGTTATCATAGCCTCAGAGAGATATTCACTTATAAATAGGATAATTTCAGAAGTGCAGGTTGTCGAATCTAAAGAGAAGGTAACTTTATCGGAAAAGTTAGATTATTGGACAACTCACCCCATCTTCGGCTATATAATTTTATTGTCAGTTATGGCCTCCATATTTTCAGCGGTTTTTCTCGGTGGAGGTTTAATTGAAGAGTTTCTATCCTCAATCTTCGATGATTATTTAATTCCCTGGATCAACGATTTCTGCCGATCTGTTCTTCCAGAATTTTATTCCGATCTAATTGTAAATGGTATTTTAACGGGTATTGTCGCCGGAATCACTATTGCAATACCATATGTTTTTACATTTTATATTTTATTGGCTATCCTAGAGGATTCAGGCTATCTTCCCAGAGCCGCCTTTCTAATGGATAATTTTATGCATAGAATTGGATTGCATGGTAAAGCTTTTATTCCCTTAATTCTTGGATATGGATGCAATGTTCCAGCCTGTATTGGCTGTAGGATTATGGAGACCGACCGTGAAAGACTTATACTTGGCTTTCTAATAGTTCTTGTCCCATGTGCTGCGCGTACCGTGGTTATTCTGGGAATTGTAGGTAAATATTTAGGGTTGTTAGCTGCACTATCACTCTACGCCTTTAACCTCATAGTTATAATTCTTCTAGGACGACTGCTAAATCGTTCTCTGCCAGGAGAACCTATAGGGTTAATAATGGAGATGCCTGATTATCGTTTACCCATGCTGAAACCAGTTCTCTTCAAGACATGGTTTAGAACTAGAGATTTCATTTATGTGGCTTTTCCACTTATAATTGCTGGAAGTTTCGTTCTTGAACTCGTAAGGATTTCGGGTTTAATCTGGACAATCTCCGACTTTGCTTCGCCTTTCATCTCAGGCGTACTTGGTCTCCCCAAGTTAACAGCAATCCCATTAATATTCGGCATTTTAAGGAAGGAGCTTACCCTTATAATGTTAATTGAACTTTTCAAATCCAGCGAGCTCAACTTATTCCTAACTCCAATTCAGATGGTAGTTTTCTCGATAATAACGATTTTTTACATTCCATGCATAGCTACAGTTGCAGCTTGTCTCAGAGAATATGGATTGAAAAGAACTCTGCTCATATCTTTTGCAAGCATTTTCTTAGCTTTCCTTTTAGGTTGGACTGCAAATCTCATTTTAACGTTACTTAACTTCATCTAGTTTAACCTTAACATTGTAAAGGCTAAATTTAATATTTATTTTGAAAATTACTTTGGTATTGGTGATTCTTTTGAAATATGTGATCTTCAATTATTATAGTCTAAATATCCTCGTCGAAATGGCATGTGTGGTTAGAAATGGTGGAATAATAGTTTATCCAACAGACACAGTTTACGGTTTAGGATGCGATCCCTTCAATATTCATGCAGTTGAAAGAATTTTCAGAGTGAAGAGAAGAGGAGATAAACCCCTTCCCATACTCACATTAAGCATTAGCAAAGCCTTAGAGCTAGGAATGTTCAACAATATAGCTTTAAAGTTGGCGGAGAATTTTTGGCCCGGCCCTCTCACATTAATCGTTAATAAAAAGGGAAATCTGCCTGAGCGAGTTACTTTAGGTTTGAAAACTGTAGGTTTAAGGGTTCCTAATCACAAAGTTGCATTAAAATTGATCAGTTTATGCGGTGGCTATTTAATTGGAACCAGTGCAAACGTTTCAGGTTATCCGCCTCCTACGGATGCTTTAGACGCTTTAAGGCAGCTAGGTCTGAGTGTTGATTATTATTTGGATATGGGTGCTTGTCCTTTAGGTGTTCCATCAACTATAGTTGATGTTTCAACTTCTAAGCCGATCGTTTTAAGGGAAGGTGCAATTAAAAAATGGAAGATTGAAAAATTTTTGGAGAATTTGTAGTTTAAACTGTTACTCTCACTTTTCTAAACCTTATTGAAGGTGCTATTAGAAAGCCTTTCTGAACTTTATCATCTCCCTGAGCCTCATAGTTCTTCAGAATATCTGCAAAAGTTCCAGCTATCATGCATCCCTTCACCTGTCCTATTATTTCACCTTTCCTTATGGCGTATGCTGGACTTGCAACTATCGAGAAGGCTCCTGTAGCTATATTGGTGCTGTGAGCCCCCATCACTCCTCTAACCAGCAATCCCTCCTTTACATCTCCTATTAGTTCGTCTATCTTCGTCTCCTCTCCCTGAACTATCTGATTTCTAGGTGAAATTGTAACGGAGCTTCTGAAGGATCTTGAAGCATTTCCAGTGCTCTCCCTTCCCTCCTTATAGGCTGTGTAGCTATCATATATGTAGCTTTTTAATACTCCATTCTCAACTATGATAGTTCTCTGTGAGGGTGTGCCTTCATCATCTATTGGACTTGTTCTCAATCCCTTCGAATATAATCCATCATCTATTATGGTTAATTTTTCTGCTGCCACTTCCTTTCCAAGTTTATTTGCTAAATATGATTTTCCCTCTTGAACGTTATATGCATCTATGGCTCTTATAAAGGCATAGTTCATAAGTGAGGTAAGTGCTGATGGCTGAAAGATTACGGTCATTTCTCCTCCATTTATTTTGGCTATTGTTAAAGCTTTTTCAGCATATTTTATTGCTTCCTTTCTACAGTAGTCTATCGATACTTCATTCAAACTTCTCTTTGCATCTGACTCCCATCCGGATATTCTTAATCCATTCTTTTCGCCTACAATGTAAATGCTTGCTGCAACTGCACTTTCCCTGTACCCTTCTTCTATTCCAAGCGTATTCGCGATGGCTGTTTCTCCCCATATAAATGTGTATCCTGCGCGAACTGTATTAAAATATTCGTTGGCCTCCATGGTTTCCTCCAAGTTTTTTCTCAGAATTTCAAATGTTTCTTCTATTGGTGGATTTACAATTTTCTTGTCGAAAATTCCCTCAACTATGGGTGGCTTCTTCGGTTTCGGAAGAGTCTTAAAGTCTTCATCAGGCTTCTTTCTCTCAGCAATCTTTACAGTTCTTTTAACGATGTCGATGATGCTATTCTCATCCAGAACCGTTGTATAGCCATATGCTAAACTCTTTTTGATAACTATTCTAACTCCTAAACCTTTACTTATCTCGCTTTCCGCTCTTCTCTCCCTTAACCCTCCTATCTTATCGTTTGTTCCATGTATTGAGATTTCATGTCTTCTCATAGCTATGGCGTCAGCTTGTGACGCCCCCATTCTCTGAGCAGTATTTATCGTCTTTTTAACTATTTCAAGCAACTCCATTACGCCTTTCCCCCCACTATCATTCCTTCTATTCTTATATGTGGTCCTCCGCAGGTTGTTCTCATCGATTGTCCACCTTTACCGCAAAAGCTTGGATATATATCGAAGTCCTTGGCTACCCCTGTCACATTCTTTAATGTTTGAAGGATAAATCCGCTCATACTGAAATCTCTTAAATGTTCAGCGATCTCTCCATTCTTAATTAGATAGGCTTCCTGAGCTCCAAATTGGAATACTCCCTCCGCAGGGTTAACTTGTCCTCCTCTTCCTCCTTTAGCATATATCCCCATTTTAACATCTTCAAGTAATTCTTCAAGACTCATATCCCCAGGTTTGAAATATGTGTTCGTCATTCTTACTATTGGAGGATATCTATAATCCTGTGCTCTGGCATTACCTGTAGCGGGTAGATTAAGCTTTCCAGCAGCTTCCCTATTTGTAAGATAACCCTTTAATATTCCATTTTGGATGAGAATCTTTCTCTGTGCCTTCACTCCCTCATCATCATAGAAGTCCATTCCAAATTTTCCCGCTAAGATTGCATCATCTATAAGTGTAACATGTTTCGATCCTACTCTTTCTCCAAGCTTTCCTCTTAGAATGCTTGTTCCCCTTAAAACTCCGTCAGCCTCTGAAGCGTGTCCTATAGCTTCATGTGCTATTAGCCCTGCCAATACTCCGTCAACTATGACGGTGAATCTTCCCCCCGGTGCAGGTTTAGCCTTTAACAGTTCGACGGCTTTTTCAGCTGCTCTTCTACTTCTTTCTTCAACGTTCATCTTTTCAGTTATTTCGAATCCTCCTAACATTGCAAATCGATCCCTATAGGATTGAATTAATCCTGCTTCAGATGCATATGCCCACATTCCCCAAAATATCCATGAATTCTTAATTTCTATCTGTGTTCCACTACTTGTACATATTATCTTTCTCTCAGAGTAATCTTGATAATTAGATGTGGATTTTATTATTGGAGATGCTTCTCTAGCGCTTTTATCAGCTTGAAGTATGAATTTTATCTTTTCTTCTATAGGCGTTTCCTCTAAGGGTTTCTCTACTTTAATCTCTACTTCATCTTCAACAATAGGTGTGGGGGCTAATTTAACTTCTCCGGTGTCTAAACTGGATTGTTTAGCCATTTTGATCGCTGTTTTTAATGCTTTATTCAACGTTTCCTTCTCTATTTCATTTGTAGTTGCAAAGCCCCATCCACCCTTATATAGAACTCTTATGGCTACACCTCTCTCTATGCCGGGCAATGCTGAGATTACTCTTCCATCTCTAACCTCTATTCTCGTAGTATAGAATCTTTGGTAGCGGGCTTCCACATAGTCTGCTCCTTCCTTTTCCCCCTTTTCCGTTAGATAACTTAGAAGGTCTTTCAAGAGTTTTCCCCATAATGTTATTCTTTATGGTAGAATATAAATTATGATAATGTCTACTGCTACTCCAATACGCCTAGCATCTCTACCTCTTTGACTGGAATCTCAACCATTTCGCTTATAATGTCTTGTATAACTATTTCACCTAACGGTTGGTCAGGTCTAAGCCCATAATATTTTCCCCCAGTGATATTGGCGATTTCCATTAGCAGGGCTGTAGGCGTATAGCTTATCGCTCTTCGAGAAATTCCATAATATATCTTCTTGTAGATTTCTTTTGGTCTGTGATCAGTATTTATAATTATAGTTCTTATCTTTTCTTTAGCTATAAGTTTAGCCATCTCTAATACGTCGGCTTGAGCTGGATTTAAAAAGTGTTTTCTTAAATCTTTTAATATAGGATTCTCTAATGGAACATTAACTATTCCATCAGATATTATAACCATGACAGGTATGATCTCCCGGTTTCTCATCTTCTCCATCTTTAAAACTTCAAATGCCTTCTGCATTCCAGCAGCTAGAGGTGTAAAATCGCTCACTCCAACTTTCACCAGTTTTTCTACAACTGTTCTGAGATTTGTTGTGGGGTGTTGCAGTACTTCTGCACGTGTACCTTTAAAGACTATTAGTCCAACCTTATCTCTTTGTCTATGTGCACCTTTATGTAAACCTCTTATAGCGCTCTTAACGTTATCTATAGATGTTATCATCGATTCGCTTAGATCCAGTAATATTATTATGCAAAGCGGCGCCCTATATTCCTTTATCTTAACCCTTAAATCTTCATATTTAACATTTATTGCAAGCTCTGTCTTTTCTCTGAACTTCTGTTTTACAGCTGCAGCCCTCAATGTTGGCGCTATAGCTATATCTAATGGTTTATCCTTTGGTAAAGCATGTTTCACATATTTTCCTCTCTTTATCCATGTACCTCTCACAACTTCTGTTCTCGTCTTCTTCCCCCTCATATGTTCAGGTGAAAGTTTTATCTTAAAGGTTGGTTGAGGTGATGATAGGATTTCATAAATGTTGTTTGCAATTTTTCTTCCCTTTTCAATGGCTGCTCTATATTTTGTCAGAATCTTTGCACCTAATAGGGATATGAATTGATATGCTCTTGCCCCGAAGCTCTGCTCTTTCGGTGGAGATGCAACTAAATGTTGGTGAATAAAGATCCTTTTAGCTTTAACTGTTTTTTCTTCTAAACCTGTCTCTATCTCTATTCTTATAGGTGGTATAGGTTTTTTTCTTCTCGATATGAATTGGAGAATTGTATATATTAGGAGGGCGATAGCCGACCATATGAAAATATCTTTCTTCATGATTTTCGCAATACTCTCCCATTGCATATTCAATATTCCTGACATCATTATGGATCCCGCTGCGAAGATGAAGTAAAAAAGGAAGTAGTATAAGACGAATATTAGAAGCATGATTATTGGAATTGGAATTCTGCTTTTTTTCTTCTTCACCTTTGGTGGCGGTGCTGGTGAAGGCATTTTACCTTCACCTTCAACCTTAACCTTTATTTGCTCAATTCTCTCTTTCCTGTCCTCTTCTTCTTGGGTTGTTATAGTTGTCATTAATTTTTCTCTTATCTCCTCAGGAGGTAAAGGTTCTTCGAATCCTCTTAGCCTTGTTCTATGGGCTAATGCTAATTCAGCTGCTTCCATAATGTCTTCAAGCTTCACCTTTTCTCTTCCTTCAAGTGCAGCCAAGGCCTTCGCAGTCTTTATTATAGCTATATCTGCTCTATGTCCATCAACCTTCAATTTTAGACAGAATTCTACTATCTTCTCTTCCAACTGTGAATCTATCTTGACATTAGATAATATTTTTCTTGCATTTATAATTCTTTTTTTAAGCTCCTCCTGTTTAGGCTTCCATTTCAAAATGAAGTTTTCAGGATCCTCCTCGAATTCTAGATTTCTCTCCATAATTTTCTTCCTTTCTTCAACGCTATATGAGTTTTTAACTTTAATACATAGGGGAAATCGGTCTAGAATTTGTGGTCTCAGCCAACCCTCCTCAGGATTCATGGTTCCTATAAGTATGAATCTTGAAGGATGCGTTAATGTTACTCCCTCCCTCTCAACTATATTCCATCCTGAGGCTGCTGCATCTAAAATTATATCTGAAATATTGTCAGGTAGAAGATTTACCTCATCTATGTAGAGGATGCCTCTATTTGCTTGTGCCAATAATCCCGGCTCCACCTGTTTTTCCCCATTCTTCAATGCCTTTTCAAGATCTATTGATCCTAACACCCTGTCTTCCGTGGAGCTTATGGGCAGTTCAACAAAGGGCATTTTAATTTTCTTCTTTTTAAGTTTTCCCTTCCTTTCATATTGTATTCTACATTTTTCACACATTAACATGGGATTGTCAGGGTCACAGTTAAATTGGCATCCATCCACCACTTCTATTTCAGGAGCTATTTCAGCTGCTGCTCTGACAGTTGTAGATTTACCTGTCCCTTTAGGTCCTACTATTAATAGTCCCCCTATTGTGGGATCCACTAAGTTTACCAGTAATGCCCTTTTGAGCTTTTCTCTTCCAACTATAGCTGAAAATGGATATGTTACCTTTTTGGCCATCCGTTATACCAAAATTGTTTTTATATCGGCATCTAATAAATTTATGCTGGGCTTGGAGGGTTATCTTTGAAGATTGCTTTAATGGCTGACACTCATGACAATTTAAGAAATTTAGATGCATTTACCAAACTATTCCTTAGAAGAGGAGTGGAGGCAATAATACATGCTGGAGATTGGTGTGCTCCATTCACTATGGTTCGTTTAGCGAAGATAGGTCGGCCAATCTATGGTGTTTTTGGAAATGTGGATGGTGAAAGAGAATACATGATGGTTAAAGCTTCGGAGGTTGGTGTTAACCTTTTAGGTGATTTCGGCGAAGTCTCATTTAACGGTGTGAAGATAGCTGTCATTCATGGTGTTGATGAACGCATTATAACTGCCTTGGCAAAATCTGGAATCTACAACGTGGTGGTTAGAGGTCACACCCACAAGTATTCAGTTAAGCGGATCTCAAATTGTATCGTTGTAAATCCAGGTGAAGCATGCGGCTATCTTAGCGGTAAAGCTTCGACAGCCATATTGGATCTTGATACCCTCACTGTAGATCCTCTCTTCTTAAATTGATTTCGGTGTATTAGTTGTTTATAGTTGATCTTCACGTCCATACAATTCTTTCTGATGGGATGGCTTCACCTAAGAGGATGATTCATGCAGCTGTAAAAAAGGGTTTAAATGGTTTAGCATTTGTTGATCATTATAATTCTTCTATTGATCCCAAAATTTTAGCTAAACGGTTTAAAATATATAGTTCAGCGGTTAAGCCGGATCTTCTAATTATACCTGGATTTGAATTTTCATCGCGTTTCGGACATGTACTCGCCCTTTTTCCCTCTTTCAATGTAAATTTCAATTTTAATTTTCCTCTCAATCTTTTCTCTCTCAAAGAGTTTGTTGAGGAGTATGGAGGCGTTTTAATTGCAGCCCATATTTTTAGATCCTCGGGATTGGGAAAGAAAATTTATGATTTAAAGGAAGTTTTTAATGCTGTTGAGATTTACCCTTTTCGATGTAATTTTGATGTTTTCAGATTGCATCTACCTTTAGTTGCAGGTTCAGATGCCCATTCACCATTCACCCTTGGCTTTGCATATACTTTATTTAGAAGTTATGCAAATTCTCCAGAAGATCTCTTCAAATACATAAAATCTAATCAGATTATTCCAGTCTTAAGAAGAACCTATTATTTAAGAAAGACCATCGATTTGATCCGTATTCTTCATCCCCAGCTGATTTTTAAATTTCTATGTACTTCTCGATCTCCTTGAATGCATCTGGTATTTTATCCAAAACGTCAGTAGCTGTTATATGGTATCCCTTCTCCTTTACGGCTAAATCTCCCGCTAATCCATTGATAAATGCGGCGGCGGCAGCTGCCTTAAAGGAATCCTTGCACCAAGTGAATATGGTTGCTGCAATTCCAGCTAAAACATCTCCTGTTCCCCCCACAGTCATCCCTGGATTTCCAGTTCTATTAACTTTAATTCTTCTTCCATCGCTTATTATATCGTAATGGGATTTTAAGAGAATGGTGACTTCCAGCTTCAATGCTTCTTCTTTCACGATCTTCATTCTATTTATCCATCCTCCATTCTCTTCAGATGGAAGTTCTATTCCTGTTATAGTCTTAAATTCTCCTTGATGCGGCGTTATCATAATTCTGTCTCCTCTCAATATTTCTGTTTTCCTCTTGCAAGCTTTTAGAGCATCAGCATCTATAACTAGATTTTTTTCCATATGCTTCAACCTTTCTATTAACCTTATCGAGGCTTCTACAGTTCTTTCATTTAGGCCTAGGCCGGGCCCGATAACTATAGTATCCGACTTTTCAGCTTCGCTTAAAATTTGCTCAATGGCCTTTAGATTTAAATAGTTGCCACTATAACCTGATACAATTAAGTTTGGTGTATAGCTCCTTATTATATCTGCCACCCTGTCAGGAGTCATTATCTTCACTACATCTGCTCCAGTCTTTAAAGCTGCAAGAGCTGTGAGGGCTGGTGCACCAGTATATTCAACGCTTCCTCCAACAACTATTATTCTTCCATATTCTCCTTTATGTGATATGGGTTTTCTCTTCTTCTCAACGATCAGAACGTCTCCAGGACCTGCAAATAGTTCAGCTTCTAAAGGTATACCTATATTTGATACTGTGATTTCACCAGCATATTTATTTGCCTCTCCCACTGTTAATCCCCTTTTCAATTTATGATGTGTTATTGTGAGATTTGCCATTACTGCTTCTCCTAAAATTTCACCTGTATTCGGATCCAATCCGGTAGGTATATCTATTGAAACAATGTATTTTCCTTTCAGTCTAGCTTGGTTTATTTTTTCAATAATCGTTGATATGGGAGGTTTTAAAGAGCCTTTTATCCCAGTTCCAAGTATGGCGTCCACAATTATATCGCTCTCAATTATCTTCTCTTCAAGTAAATCTTCTTGAAATTTATCTTTGAAGACTATGAGTTCAACGCTGCTCTCCATATTCTCCAGTATTTTCCAATTTTTCCTTGCTTCTATGCTCCTGATGTTTCTGGAATCTCCAATTAGAATTACAGTGGTTTTCACTTCATCTCTTGACAAATGTCGTGCAGCCACAAATCCATCTCCTCCTTTATCTCCCCTTCCAGCAATTATCAATACTTTTTTACCTTTTATATTCACTTTTTCCTTTATTTTTCTAGCAATTTCTGCTCCTGCATTCTCCATCAACTGTAATTTAGTTATACCGAGATATTGAGCATTTATATCTATTGCTTTAATTTCATTTACGGTTAACGCATACTTCATGTATCTCACTGATACTTACTTTGCAAATTCTCTTATTAGTGGTTTTAGCTCCTTTCTAGCTTTCCGGATCAGTCTTCTACCAGATATGGTATGGTAGCATCCCGTACAGATGGGTTTCACCTCTAATTCTTCAGAAATATAAACATATAATGGTTTTAATTCTCCTCTTGTTTTAGTTAGATCTCTTCTTGTAAGTTTTCTTCCACATATTGCGCATTTTAATCTGATTTTTCTTTCGGAGAATTCCTTCACTTTTCAACCTCCAATGTATATTTTCCATTTCGGCTAATAAGTTAGTTTTTTATGTGTGATTTAATGTGTTGCTGAAATCTTGTTAAAATTTGTTTTAAATTTTTTATGATGCATTCTGTCTTTTTCACTTCTATTTAAAATATTATTCTAAAATAGGTCAAATTTTTATTTTATAAATGCAATGGAGCAGTGATAAGCAATAAATATAGGGTTGATAAATATGCCTTTTGGATTGAACCCTTCAGCTACAATTATTTTAGCAATCTTAAAATGTACTCGTGAAAAGGACTTTTGCTCCATTTCAGAAATTAAAGACGCAACCAATCTGCCAGCATATAGAATATTAGAATTCCTAATTCAGATTGAAAGTCAAGGCTTAATAGAGTTGTTTGAATCAAATTCCAAGATCTTATGCAAACCATATGATCGTTTAAAGCTTGCAATTTTCGCTTTAAATCATAATATAGATCCATTAAAGATTGCTCTATTTCTAGATTGGAGGGAATTTGAAAGAATATGTCTAATTTCCTTTGAAGAATATGAGTATCGCTGCTTCCAGAATTTTAGATTTAAAATCGATGAGAAATTTTTTGAGATGGATATTATAGGAGTTAAAGATCCCTTCGTCATCTGCGTCGATTGTAAAAGATGGTCTAAAATAAGACGATCCCAACTGAGAAGAGCTGCATTGAAACATCTTAAAAAAGTCATTTTATTATCCTCCTCAAAATATTTAGAAAAATTAGAAGTTTCAAGTTGGAATAAAATAATCTTCATTCCTGTAATGTTAACCATATATGAAGATATAGATAGATTCTATAGGGGAATACCTATAATTCCAGTTTATAAATTTAATTCCTTTCTCAAAGACATTTATCTAGGCTTAGATCAAATAGAAAAAGTAATCATTTATAAGAATGATTAGAGGTTGAAATGAATGGTCAAGCCGTTTAAAGACTTATGTTTTCTATGCGAAGAACTTTCAAAACTTTCAAAGAGAACTTCGATGGCCAATCTGGTTTCAAATTTCATTAAAGATTTAGATATTGAAGAATTGGAGATAGCTTCAAGAATGATTATAGGTGAAATATTTCCACCTTGGAGTCAACTTGAATTTGATATAAGTGGAGCAACCATATGGAAGATAATGAAAGAATTAACTGGCATAACAGATGAAGAATTCATCGATTTCTTCAATGAAACAGGAGATCTAGGTTCATGTGTTAAGGAGATTTTCGAATTTAAAGGTAAGGTTCAAACTAAACTATATCAGTTCAAACCGTTAAGCATTACTGATGTAAACGAACACCTCAAGGAGTTAGCCTCAATTATTGGTGAAGGCTCTAGAAAGAGGAAGGAGAAACTTTTAAAAGCCCTCCTGGAGAGGGCGTCGCCGATAGAAGCCAAATACATAGTGAAGTTCATAATTGGTGAAAGGAGACATGGTTTCGGAGAAGGATTAATGATAGAATCAATATCAAAAGCATTCAATGTTCCAAGCGAGATTATTAGAAGGGCCAATATGTTTCTCTGCGATGTTGGAAAACTGGCAGCTCTAACCAAAAAATATGGTTCACAATATCTTAGAACAATTAACGTAACTTTATTCCATCCAGTAAAGCCGATGCTCGCTGATGATGCTGAAAATGTATTAGACGCTCTCAAAACTTTGGGTGGAAGAGCTGCTTTCGAAATAAAACCGGATGGAGCAAGAGTCCAAATACATAAAAAAGGAGAGAAAGTAAAAATATTTAGTAGACGGCTAACCGATGTGACCAACTCCCTTCCAGACATAGTGGAAATGGTTAATCGAAAAGTAAAATTAAAGGAATTCATAATAGAGGGAGAAGTAATCGTTATAGATGAAAATAGAAAACCGCTACCATACCAATATGTGATGAGAAGATTCACCAGAGTTAAAGATACGGATAAAATGATGGAGCATTATCCAGCCAAATTATACGTCTTTGACATACTATATGCAGATGGAAGAAGCCTAATAAATAAATCATACGAGAATCGTAGAAGATTTCTAGAGAATAAAATAGAGGAATCCATAGTAATGCCAAGAATCGTAACTTCAGACCCCAATAAGGCTGAAATTTTCTTTAAATATTCAATAAATAGTGGGCATGAAGGTTTAGTTGCAAAAAGGCTGACGTCCACCTACACTCCAGGAATAAGAGGAAAACACTGGCTAAAAATAAAAGAAAACCCTAAAACTCTAGATCTAGTAATAGTGGCAGCAGAATACGGATATGGATATAGATTTAAATGGCTAAGCGACTATCATCTTGCAGCAAGAGATGAAGAAACCGGCGAATATTTAGTAGTAGGGAAAACTTTCACAGGTCTAACAGACAAAGAAATAATCGATCTAACAAGTAAACTTGAAAGACTGGCAATAGCAAAGAGGGGAAGAACAATAATAGTTCAACCAAAAATAGTGTTGGAAATAGCATTCTCAGAAATTCAAAAAAGCCCCAACTATAGAAGCGGATATGCATTAAGATTCGCAAGAATAAAGAGAATAAGATCGGATAAAACACCAGAAGAAGCCGACACAATACAAAAGATCATAAGACTATATGAAGACCAATTTAAAAGAAAAGGAAAAATTCTCTAACCTAATAGCAGAATAATTGTTAATCTAGGTGAATCAGTTCACCAAAAAGTCAATAACTTTTACTCTTAATTTTAAAAATTTCCCAATCATTACATTAGTAAAAATATTAGAATAAGTTACAAATTTTTATTTATGAATAAATA
>QMRB01000025.1 GCA_003649185.1 Thermoproteota archaeon
GAATTATTATGAAGAAGCTTCCAGCTGGAATTATTATTGCTTTTGTACTCTTCACTTTCATTTTCCTAGGTATGGTGAGCCTGCCCCTACTATCAATATTTACAACCGCCAAGCTAATCCCTCAACGCTACAATACACCCGCAAATATATAAAATTGACCATAATCTTACTAACAACCCAATCTGCTTTCATTACTATGTTTTTGTTGATGGCTATTCTTGAAAAGTTATTATGATGAGATTTTAGGTCAGGAAGCCAACCTACTAGTATTTAATATGAGGATTTTACGATGGATGAAATTATCTGCAGCCTCAATTATCGACTATTCTAACCGTTTTTTCTAAGATTTTATTCGACTCTTCTATCTATAGATATGGTTAGGGCTTTCGCACTGTTTCTACCTTTAGTCTTTATGATGTTTTTCAGGTTTAATTAATTGATGCCTCGTAACCCATAGCACATTAAAGCCTTCTTTAACAAGTTCTTCAGCCAATTCTCTAGTTATTCTTCCTGTTCCCATTCCAGTTCATGCATATCTTTTTCTTTCATATCAGTGTCATCTAAACCTATGAAGATGAGCAAAACCTTCACCTGAATTAAATCTGACCTTTCAAAATAAATATTTATGTTAAAGTCTTAAACATAATATGTTTTGCACCGTTAACCTAGCATTTTAAAGAAACGAAAATATAAACATTTATAATTAAAGTCTAGGTTAAATATTGCAGTAATCATGAAACATTCAAGCTATGCTCAATGAGGGAGACATATTATGCTGCTTCAAGTTGAAGGATTGAAGATGTACTATGAAATTTTAGGGAAAGGTTTAGTTCACGCTGTTGATGACGTATTCTTCTCGTTGGATAAGGGTGAAACTTTAGGTGTTGTAGGCGAATCTGGATGTGGAAAAAGCAGCTTAGCTATATCAATTTTAAGGCTTCTGCCAATTAACGGCAAAATTTTGGGGGGAAGAGTTCTTTTAGATGGCGTTGACATTTTAAATATGGATCTTGAAAAATTTAGAAAGGAGATTAGATGGAAACGTATCTCCATAGTATTCCAAGGTGCTATGAATGCTTTGAACCCAGTTTTAAGGGTTGGAGATCAGATTGCTGAGGCAATTATGCTCCATAGCGATGTAAGTAAAAAGGAGGCTATGAAAAGAGTTATTTCTCTTCTCGAGATGGTTGGAATAGACGGGTCGAGGGCTAAAGGTTATCCATTCGAATTTAGTGGAGGTATGCGGCAAAGGGTTATGATCGCAATGGCCCTAGCCCTCAACCCGCAGATTCTTATAGCAGATGAACCTACAACCGCTCTAGATGTTATAGTTCAAGCACAGATACTTAAACTTATAAAAAATATTCAGAGAAGACTTGAATTATCCGTTATATTAATATCTCATGATATTTCGATGGTTAGTGAGTTAAGCGATAAGCTCGCCATTATGTATGCTGGACAGATAGTTGAGCTTGGAGATATGGTTGACGTTTACCTCAACCCATTACACCCATACACTAAGGCTCTCCTATCATCTGTGCCAAGTATAAAGATGAAGAGGAGGCTTCTAAAATCTATTCCAGGTGCTCCTCCAAACCTGCTGCAGCCTCCTAAGGGCTGCAGATTTCATCCGCGATGCCCGTTTAAAGCGGATCTATGTGAAGAAGAGGAACCCGAATTCGTTTCTGTTTCTAAAGATCATTTTGTAAGATGCCATAGATTTGAGGAGTTGAGGGGAGTTGAATTCAAGTGAACCTGTAATTAGAGCTGTAAATTTGAAGAAGTATTTTCCCGTTAGAGGGCGTATTTTCGACGTTATTCGGAGAAGGCCTAAATTATATGTTAGAGCTGTTGACGATATAACATTCGACATCTATGAGCGGGAAATATTCGGTTTGGCCGGTGAATCTGGATGTGGAAAAACTACGACGGGGAAAACTATACTTAGATTGATTGAACCAACTTCTGGAAAATTATTTTTCAAAGGAGATGATCTACTTAAATATGATGGATCCAAGCTTAAAGAGTTTAGGAGGAGAGCCCAAATAATATTTCAGGATCCATATGAATCGCTCAATCCTAGAATGAACATTTACAGCATAGTTGAAGAACCGCTTAGAATTCATAAGATAGGTGATAAAAATGAACGATTAGAAATGGTTTTTAAGGTTCTTGAAGATGTAGAGTTAAAACCTCCAGAGAATTTCATTTATAGGCGTCCACACGAGCTTAGCGGTGGGCAACGTCAGAGAGTGGCAATTGCAAGGGCCATGATCCTTAACCCCGAATTCATAGTGGCAGATGAACCTGTCTCAATGTTAGACATGTCGATTAGAGCTGAAATCCTTAACTTGATGTTGAAGCTGAGAGATGAATACAAGTTAACCTATCTGTTTATAACACATGATCTCGCTGTGGCGAAATATATCTGCAGCCGCCTAGGCATAATGTATTTGGGTAAGCTTCTCGAGCTTGGATCAGCTGAGAAAGTTATAGATGAACCTTATCATCCATATACTAGGGCATTGATTTCCGCGATACCTACACCCGACCCAAGGGAGAAGATAGGGGAGATACCGATTAAAGGAGAGGTTACCTCTCCGATAAATGTTCCGAAGGGATGTAGATTTTACCCTAGATGTGTTAGGGCTATGGATATATGTAAAGAGAAGGAGCCTAAATTAATGGAAGTTTCCAAAGGACATTTCGTAGCCTGCCATTTATATGCGTAATTCACAATTTAACCCATAGAATCTGTTCTATATTGTTGCAGTCTAACAATATATAAAAGTATATATAATGTATACCATGAAATTATTATAGCTATATCCAAATAAGCCTTAAAATAGGTGGATTAAAGTTGAAAAAAATATATGTGCTGATAGGATTAGCATTGTTAATGTTGCAGGTCGTAGTGGCAATTCCGCCAACACTTGCAGGCGAAGCTCCTCCAGAGCAGCAGAACTGGCGATGGGAACCCTATGGTCCAAGAATGGATGAATATCTATATTCCATAATAACCGATTATGATGCGCAACTTATGGCGTTCAAGTCAGGTGAAATAGATACGTCATATATACAGGCGACAAGACTTGAAGAGGTTGAAAATGATCCAAACATCTATGTCTTATCTTACCAGACATTCAATCTTCAATTTCTAGGTATAAACACTTTGCAGTATCCATGGAACTATACGGCGATAAGACAGGCTGTTGCGCATCTCATTGATAGGGAGTGGATTATAAGGGAGGTTTTCCACGGCTTCGGCTATCCAACTTATTCGCCGATACCACCCGCCTTCGGAGCATGGTCAAATCCAAATGTGACAACATATCCTTACAGTAAGGAGCTGGCTAAACAGACACTGCTAGATGCAGGCTTCACATATGATGAAGCGGAGAATAAATGGTATGATCCCAATGGAAATGAACTGCCAACATTCTACATTCAAGTGCCACCAGCCGAGCAGGCTCCATGGCTCTTCCAAGAAGCCCAGCACATAGTGGATGATGCTAAAAGCATAGGCTTACCACTAGATATAGAGGCTATAGAATTTCAAGCATTAGTCTCCCAAATATATTCTAAGACATTTAAATCATTTATATTGTATCTTGGATGGGGAAGAATTCCAACATTGGCTTATGAACTTTTCAGAACTGGAGGCTCATGGAATTTCTGGGGGATAAGCGATCCTGAACTGGATGAGTATCTTGAAAAGTTCTATTATAATACGAATATAACGGATGCTCAGCATTGGCTTTGGAAGGCTCAAGAAAAGGTCTCCAAGATTCTACCGTACATTCCAATCTATATGGGACGTGCAAATGTAGGGTTCAGAACGGATATTGCAGGAGTAGTGTTAAATCAACCCGTCGGCGGCCAACACTACTTTACAACTTTAGATGTACATAGAGTTTCAGCACCTTTCGGCGGAAGATTTAAAGATGCACTAGGTTCAGATCCAAGAGTTCTAAATCCATTTACAGCTATAACTGGAGATGAACAGGCTGTTATAGGAATGATGCTTGAACCGCTCTTCCTAGCCAATCCAGATCAAGTTTCATCCGATTATCCATGGCTGGCCAAGAAATGGACTATAGAGAGCGTCGATATTAATGGTTCAAAAGGAATGAAGATCACGTTTTATCTTACGGATAATGCTACATGGCAGGATGGCGAAAAATTCACAGCCTACGATGTTAATTTCACCTTATGGTTTATTAAAGAAAAGCAGCCAACACAGCTCTATGCTAAGGCATTTGAAAGCATGATTAAGACAGAAGTTCCCGACGATTACACTATTTCAGTCTACATTAATGGGACAAGCTGGGCCTACCTGTATGATTTGAATGTTCTTATAGTTCCCCAACACATCTGGGGCAATACTACTCTGCTCGAAGAGAATGGTGGATGGGAAGCTTTCGATCCAAGCAAAGTGCCGCATCCCACAGTTCCAGGATTAACATGTCTGATTGGAACTGGACCATACATATTTAGCGAGAGAAAGCTGGGAGAATACATACTGTTAAAATGGTATCCCAATTATTGGAAGAGGCATCCTGAGAAATCTCTCACAATAACTGTTAATAAGTATGATGAAGTGGTCTATTCAGGAGACGGATTATCTGTTCAATTTACATTGAAAGACTATCTTGGAAACGCTGTTACCAATGCCACTGTAACTATTGATGTTTTAAAGGATGGAAGTGTAGTAAAGTCGGTTACAGCGACACATACAGGCAATGGAGTATATTCCGCCAAGATTGACAGCGGAGGATTGGAAGGCGACTACACACTTAAGATTACAGCAGTTCAACAGATAAGTACAGGTGAGCTTAAGAGAAGCACCAGTGTAACTGTTACAGTTCTTCCAGTTTGGCAGAGATATTTACCCTACATTGGTGTCGGTATAGTGTTGGTTATTGTAGCTGTTGCCCTAGCGATATATCTTAGAAGAAGATAAATTAAACACTATTTTTTATTTTATAATTAAATTTATATGGTTAACTGGAGTTGGAAATATGAGTGTCGGCGGGGGAGGCCTATTAAAATATATGGGGAAACGCGCTGTTGACAGGATTGCAGTTGTACTCTCCTCTTTAACCCTTCAATTTCTCCTTCTCCGAGTTCTACCCTACTATGTGTTAGGTATAGATCCATCCTTCTTCTTCCTCAATCCAAATCTAACCGAGGCTCAAAGAGAACTTATTAGAAAACAGTTCGGTTTAGATGAATCTTTAGCCTCTCAATTCGTTAAATATGTTCTCTCCCTATTTACAGGCAATATGGGTTTCTCCTTCTATACGAGGAGACCTGTCTTCTCCGAGTTGATGGAGAGGCTTCCCAACACAGTTCTCCTTTTAGGTACAGCTACAGTTCTAACCATCATTATAGGTTTAATTGTAGGTATAATTGCAGTTTCTAAGAGGGGGACGAGATTTGATGCTTCAATTATAGGTTCAAGTATATTTGTAAGTGCCTTTCCCCACTTTTATGTCGGTTTACTTTTACTTCTAATATTCGGTTTCTATTTGAGATGGTTTCCAATAGCGGGAACAATTAGCAGACCTCCGCCAAGAGATCCAGTAATATATGTTGCTGATCTGCTCAGACATATGGCTCTTCCCCTAATCACCCTGCTCATCACCGGTATAGGGGGTTTTGCACTCTTCATTAGAAATCTCTTCTTAACACAGTTAGGTGAAGATTACGTTTTAACTGCAAGGGCGAAAGGGTTGAATGAAAGGGAAGTTATGGTACGCCATGTTCTGAGAAATGTGCTTGCCCCCGTCATAAATATTCTTGCCCTCGAATTTCCAGGCATAATTTCTGGAGCCGTCATAGTTGAAACCGTTTTCTCTTGGTATGGTGTTGGTAGATGGCTTTTCCAAGCTGCCACCCAGTTCGATTATCCAGTTGTACAGGCTGTTCTCTTCATCCAAGTAGCCTTAACAGTAGTCTCTCTATATATTGCCGATCTTATTATAGCTTTGATTGATCCGAGGGTTAGATTGAGGTGAGAACTTGGCTAGCATAACTGCAACTAGAATTGAAGCTGTTAAATCATTTCTCTCTGAGCTTAAATTGCATAAAACAGGGCTTCTAGGTCTAGGAGTTTTAATCTTGTATGTTTTTGTAGCAATTTTTGCCCCGTGGATTTCGCCTGTAGGTCCAAATGAGACGGGGCTGGCCGACAGTTATGCTTATCCCTCATGGTTTTCCATTTTTCCAGGCTATGAAAATCTGCCGAGAAATATAATTTTAAAATTGAGCTATGAGGATTGGCATGTTCTACATCAGAGTAATGGCCTTGAATACGTTGAGGAAAACGATCTTTCAAAGATAAATGTGAAAAGTGGAAATGTCTCTACAGTTAAAGATCTCCTACTTGAATATACCTTCAATTATACTTTTAATCCGCCTAAAAGGTTTAGCGGTAAGATACCGTTCAAAGTTGAGATCAATCATGCTCTGGGAAGCTATGTTAGAATCAGATGCTCCATAGTTACCCCTAAAGGTAGGGTTTACGAGGTTTATGACAGTCTGCCAATAGCTAATAATCTTACGAGATTGGAGACACCTGCAACCTATGATGCTCGAGACATTTCTCTTAAACTTAAATTAGGTTTTTCTCCGCATGATTATCTCGGTGAAAAAATTTTCAATTTGAAGGGTGTCTATAAACTTAGACTTTACATTTCAATTTTCAGTGTTAAAGGAGACGGAGCGGTTAATGTTTGGCTCGGCGTTAATGAATTTAGAATTTACGGTATGCTCTACGGCATTCTAGGAACCGACAATCTAGGATGCGATCTTTTCTCAAATCTAATTTATGGAACCAGAGTTTCTCTCATGGTTGGTATTTTAGCGTCAGTTATATCAGTATCTATAGGCTTAGTTGTAGGAGTTATATCAGGCTATAAAGGTAGAATTGTAGATCAAATATTAATGTTCTTCACGGATACCCTGCTCTTCACACCGATCCTTCCACTTCTAATAGCTATAAGCGTGTTTGTTGGAAAGAACCTTTACTTAGAGATAGCTTTAATAGCTCTATTCAGTTGGATGGTCTTCGCTAGAAATACACGTGCATATGTCATGTCTATTAGGGATAGTATGTTCGTTGAGTCTGCTAGAGCCATAGGAGCCCCAGACATTTACATAATTTTCAGACATATATTGCCGCAGCTGACTCCTATAATTTATATAAATCTAGTTATGAGAGTTCCTGGAGCCATTCTTCTTGAAGCTACATTAAGCTTCCTTAATCTTGGAGATCCATCTGTTCCATCTTGGGGAAGAATGCTCTATAATGCTAGATATGCAGGAGCCTTCTTCAGATTTATGTGGTGGTGGATAATTCCACCAGGATTGGCCATCACCTTTCTCGCATTGGCCTTCGTCCTTCTCGGAAACGCTTTAGATGCCATTCTCAATCCAAGATTGCAGGTTAGGCGTTAACCTATGTTTAAAATTAAATCTCATCTTTCCTTTATTCTCCTAAACCTGTTCTATTTGCTTTCACTTTCATATATACTTTTCAATAATGTTTTCAGTAGAGGTTTTTCAGAGCTTTCTCTCATATATGCTGTTCTCTTCGGCATTATTTCATTACTTTATGGATATGTTATCGGCGAATTGAAGAAGGCTTTCATAGGCTATGTAGCTTCCATATTTTTAAGTGTAGGTTTAACTATGCTTTTAATTCGAATTCCAATTCAATGGAATATTGGGTGGGTTGCGGCTGAGCTTGTTACAATGTGGTCTTTAAGGAACACGTTAATGTATCTCCTGCTAGTTCTCTCCCCCATATCCCTAATCCTAATTCCAATTGGCATTTATCTTTCAACCCTGCTTGGCAAACCATCCCAAATTAAATTTATATTTATACTAATAACTTTACTTTTCTCTTCTCTTCTAGTCGTCAACTATGCCAATTATAATTGTGAAGTTTACTCCGTGAAGCTTTTAGATGTCGATGTGAAGAATGTGAATCTATTCTTCAAGGGTGAACATGTATATGTTAATTTAACTTACTCCATGATGAATAGAGGAGTCAGCGTTCTTAAATGTTCAATGGTAATTTACAACATCTATTTGGGAAATGAACTCTGCCGAGTTTACAGTGAGAATTTCCAAGGTTCAATGATCCTTTTAAACCCTTCAAATATTGTTGAGCGGAATGTGAAGATCGAAGTTCCAATGTTTAAACTTGAGAGAAATATGCTGCATGGAGGTGTGAATTTATCGTTAACCTTTGAAGTTTATGTGAGATCAAGGTTCGGTGTAACTCCTATAACTTATCATTATGCTACTTTTCTGAAAGTTTCACCATCTTTATCCCTGTGAAATATTTTCCTTCAATGCCAATTATAGATGTGAAATAGTAGAGTTTCCCATTAATCCTCTTTTCAGTTTTCTTCGTATAGGTATAATGTGTCAGTTCTGATGATCCATGACCACAAATCATGCCTAATATCAATCCTAAACCCATCGTTGGATAAATTAGTACTATTAGAAAAGGCAATGTTGCCATTACTATAATCTTCACGAGAAATTTATGATAGACATTGCTACTATGCTCAGAAATTATATATCTATCCTTCTCTTCTAATGCTTTAAGAATTTTCTTTGTGTTGAAAATTTTGTTTATAGTTAAAATAATATATGACGCGGCATATGAAAATATAAAACTGATTACATATTCTACTATTATCGTGTTGAAGAGAAGATAGAGTGCTGTAGCGGTTAGCAGAACAGTTCCCATAATCCTCATATATAACCCATTCTTTGAAAATGGATAGGGGGCGAGGATTTCTCTCATTCATTCACCACTATACATTGTTAACATCGTAATGTTGATTAACTTATTGGTTTTATTTTGATTGAAAATTAAATTTTATTGGTTTACAATTTCTCTTCTCAAAGTTCATCTTTTATTTGAAATGTTTTAGGCGAAACTTTATGCGTAAAGTTTATTGGTTATTTAGTCGTCACATTTACTGGATTGCCTTACATTTTAGCTTGGAGGTGATGTGATTGTTTACTCCGCCTGGTATGGGCTATGACAGAGCTATTACAGTTTTCTCTCCCGATGGCAGATTATTCCAAGTAGAATATGCTATGGAAGCCGTTAGAAAAGGGTTTACAACTTTAGGGATTAAATGTTCTGAGGGTATTGTTTTAGTGGCTGAAAAACGTAAACTTCTACCTTTAATCGATTTTTCCTCTCTAGAGAAAATCTTCAAAGTAGATGAACATATAGGTATGACTTATGCAGGCTTCCCTTTTGATGCCAGAGTTTTAATTGATAGAGCTAGGACTGAGGCTCAAATTAATAGGATTCTATATGATGAACCTATAGATGTTGAAGTTTTAACCCGTAAGATCAGCGATATCATGCAGCTTTACACTCAGCATGGAGGTGTTCGACCATTCGGAGTTTCCCTTCTTATTGCCGGTGTTGATTTAAACGGTCCAAGACTGTTCATGACTGAACCTAGCGGTGCCTATGCTGGATATATGGCGAGAGTTATTGGAGCAGGTTCTCAACCTGCAACCGAATATTTAGAGAAAAATTATCGTCATGATTTAACTCTTAATGAAGCTTTAATTCTAGGTATTAATGCATTAAAACCTGTCATAGAAGGAGCTCTTGAACCTCAGAAATTGGAGATAGGTGTTATAAGTATTAAAGATGGAAAGTTTAGAAAGCTAAGTGAAGATGAAATAGCTGGAAAGCTTAAACAAATAGGTTAAACTAATTTATATTTCTGTTTGCTTAAATTTTGTTGTGAGAGTGTGGATGAATTGAGTGGAAGGAAGACTATAATTGCAAGATATGTTTCCAGGGGGGAGCGTTTCGAAATTCTCGTAGATCCCCATCTGGCTTGGAAATTTAAACGGGGGGAACCTGTAGATTTAAATGATATCCTGATAAGTGACATTATATATAAAGATGCTAAAAAAGGATTGAAAGCTTCTGAGGAATCCATTAGAAAGGTTTTCGCCACTTCTAATATTAAAACTATAGCTTCAATAATAATTAAAAATGGAACTTTACAGTTAACTGCTGAGCATAGGAGGGAGCTCATAGAAGCAAAGAAGAGGAAGATCATAAACTTCATCTCTAAAAACTGTATTGATCCTAGAACAAATCTTCCACATCCTCCAAAGAGAATTGAGCTGGCAATGGAGGAAGTTGGCATCCCAATAGACCCCTTTAAACCTGCAGAGGAGCAGGCGCTCGACATCATAAAGGCTTTAAGAAAGATTCTTCCATTAAAGATTGCTAGAATCACTATTAGAGTTCGATTTCCACCCTTCTGTGCTGGAAAGGCATATGGCTTCGTTTCTAAGTATGGCTCAATTCTTAAATCTGAATGGCTTCAGGATGGCTCCTGGCTCTGCGAAGTTGAGATGCCTGCAGGTTTACAGACAACGTTTATCTCCAAAGTTAACGAGATCTCTAAGGGTTCAGCTGAACTTGAAATTTTATCTCTGAGTAGGAGGTCCTAATTTGAGCATGGTTGGGGGAAGACGTAGTTTAGTCATTCCAGGAGAAATTATAGTTGAAGGTAACTTTAGGGCTGGTTTAAACACATATTTGGAGAATGGTAAAATATATTCGACGGTAATGGGGTTAGCTGAGATTAGAGGTAGAGTAGTCAGCGTCATCCCCATTAAAAGCTATTATATTCCAAAGGTTGGCGACATCGTTATCGGAATAGTTACAGATAACTCTCCAACTTATTGGCAAGTTGACATTAACTCTCCCTACATGGCCATCCTTCAAGTTTCAGATGCTCTTCCCAGACCTATAGACCCTGCAAAGGAGAATATTAGAAAATATTTTGATGTTGGCGATGTTCTTCTCGCTGAAATAGCTCTCTTCGACAAGTTGAGAAGTCCTCTCTTAAAGGCTAATGGTAGAGGGCAGGGAAAGTTGAAGGGCGGTATACTGGTTGAAGTTTCCCCTGCAAAGGTTCCAAGGCTTATCGGTAAGAGAGGTTCCATGATAAACATGCTTAAAAAGGAGCTTGGATGCCAAATAATCGTTGGCCAAAATGGCAGAGTATGGATCAATTCAGTCAATGAAAAACTAATAGATCTTGCTGTTAAGGCTGTTAAAATTGTGGATGAAGAGGCTCAAACAAGAGGTTTAACTGAAAGAGTGAAGAAGTTTATATTAAAGGGAAAGGAGAAAATTGATTTGGAAAGCGCTTAACTTATATTATAGCTCGCTCTATTTGCATTAGTTATCGGAATGATTGGAGTTGTGCGTGATGGATGAAGAGATTAAGCTGATCGATGAGAATGGTTTAAGAGTGGATGGTAGAAGATTTGATGAGCTTAGACCAGTCAGAATTGAGGTTGGAGTGTTGAAAAATGCTGACGGATCAGCACTTATAGTTCAAGGTAGAACCAAAATTTTAGCTGCCGTTTATGGTCCAAGAGAGATTCATCCGAAGCATCTGTCAAAACCTGATAGAGCCGTCTTGAGATGTAGATATCATATGGCTCCATTCTCTGTGGAAGATAGAAAATCTCCTGCCCCGTCTAGACGTGAAACTGAGCTTTCGAAGGTTATTAGAGAAGCTTTGGAGCCGGCCATTCTGCTTGAAAAGTTTCCAAGAACCTGTATCGACGTTTTCGTAGAGGTTTTAGAAGCTGACGGCGGCACAAGATGTGCAGGTGTAACTGCAGCTTCTGTAGCTTTAGCTGATGCGGGGATTCCTATGAAAGATTTAGTGGTTGGATGTGCTGCAGGAAAAGTTGATGGAGTTGTAGTTGTAGATCTCTGCGATATCGAGGATAAATATGGAGAAGTTGATGTTCCAGTAGCTTACATGCCGAATAAAGGATTGATAAGCCTGCTCCAAATGGACGGAATCTTAACTATGGAGGAGTTTGAAAAGGCTCTAAATTTAGCTATTGATGGATGTAAGAAGATTTATGAGGTTCAAAAGGCTGCGTTAAAGAGGAAATATGATTTCACCGAAAAGTTGAAGAGGGAGGCTGATAAAAGTGAAGAATAAGATTCCAGTTTCAATCAATAGGGAGCATGTGTTGAAGTTGCTTTCTAAAGGGATGAGAATTGATGGTAGAGACTTGCTAAATTATCGTCCAATTTCCATAAATTTTGAAGTTGCAGGTAAAGCTGACGGTTCAGCAAGTGTAAGATTCGGCGACACATATGTAATGGTCGGTGTTAAAGCTGAGATAGGTAAACCTTTCCCTGACACTCCTGGAGAAGGCGTTCTACTTGTAAATGCCGAGTTTGTTCCCTTAGCTTCTCCTGATTTTGAACCTGGCCCTCCCAATGAAGATGCCATAGAACTTGCAAGAGTTGTTGATAGAGGTCTACGTAAAGGTGAAGTTGTGGATTTGAAGGAGCTTTGCATAGTTCCAGGTGAAAAGGTTTGGATGCTATGGGTGGATATTTACATTCTAGATCATAATGGCAACTTAATGGATGCTGCCGCTCTTGCCTCCTTAGCAGCCTTAATGAATACTAAGTTACCTGAAGTAAAGGTTGAGGGAGAGGAGATTATTAAGACTGGAAAGTTTAAGCCGTTAAATATTAAGGATTATCCTATCGCTGTAACTCTCGGCAAAATCGGCGGATCCTTCATAGTTGACCCATTGCTTGATGAAGAACAGCTTATGGATTGTAGATTAACTGTAATAACCACTAAGTCTGGAAATATATGTGCCCTTCAGAAAAGTTTTTCAGGAACCTTTTCACAGGGAGATGTACTGAAAGCTCTGAACATAGCGGTTGAAAAGGGAAAGGAGTTGAGAGATCTTCTATTCTCATCCTTTGAAAAGTTTAGCTCCTCTAAAGCTTAGATTGGCGAGGTGATCATGTTGGGTAGAACCAGAAAGGTTGGAATAACTGGGAGGTTTGGTGCTAGATACGGTTCTACAGTTAGAAGTAGAGTTAGAAAAATAGAGGAAGCTATGCGTGCCCCCCATAGATGTCCTAGATGTAAAAGTAGAGGAAAGCTTAAAAGATTAAGTATTGGAATCTGGACCTGTAAAAAATGCGGCTACACATTTGCTGGAGGCGCATATGTTCCGTTCTCCTCCCTAATTAAATAAGTGTAGAGTATGTCTCCGAGAATTCTTTTAACCACTTCTAGGCGGCCAACTAGGAGAACTAGAAGTTTTCTGAAGGATTTGGCTGGAGCAGTTCCCTTCAGCTTTAAAATTAATAGGGGAAAGATGAATTATGATGATATTTATTTGAAGGCTTTAGAAGTGAAAGCTGAAAAAGTTGCAATAGTAAGTGTTTTTAAAGGAAATCCTGGAGCTATCAGTTTCTATGATGTTTCCCCTGAAGGTTTAATTATGATCCCCCCTAAAATAATCATTTCAGGAGTTAAACTTTTAAGGGAGATTCCACGTGGAAGAATGATTAAAGTTGATGGGATCAAAGTCTGCATTGAAAATTATGCTCTCAGAAATGTTGGTGAAGCTCTGTCCAATATATTTAGTTGCGAGGTGTTTCAATGTGGATTGATCCATTCTCTTCCGCCATCCATCTCTATTCTCCATGTTGGAGGCTCTATTGAAAACTCTCTCACATTATCTTTCATGAATAAGTATGGTCTTCCAATAGGCCCCATTATAAAAGTTAGAAAAATTATTTTTAATGTTGATCAATAGTTTTATTATGTTTAGAGCTGAAGTGAAGGTTGATTTGGAAGATTCGGGATTGGCGTTCGCTGTTTATAGGTCACTCATCCCCGAAGCCGTAGATCCCCCTTCGAATAAGGTTAAAGTCGCAGTTTCCCTTGAATCCACAATTCTAAAATTCTACTTTTCCGCTGATTCTCTCTCCTCACTTAGAGCTGCTATAAACTCCTATTTGAGATGGGTTATGGTTGCTGTTGAGAGTTTGAGGAAACCATTTAAGTGATGAGTTATATTTTAAATGTGTTGGGGTGGACGTTTACATGTCTCAGAAATTGCCGCCCGAAATTGAAAATAAACTTGTAAGGTTGCAAGAGTTTCAAGAGCAGCTGAAAATGTTAATGTTGAGAAGACAACAATTGGAATTACAGTTAAGAGAAGTGGAAAACGCATTGGAGGAAGTTGAAAAACTCGAGGAGGGAATGGATGTATATAAAACTGCAGGCTATATAATGTTTAAATCTTCTAAAGATAAAGTTTTAGAAGAACTGAGAGATAAGAAAGAAACCCTTGAACTACGCATTAAAACAGTTCAGAAACAGGAGAATCTAGTTAAGAAGCAGTTTGAAGAGTTAAGGAAAGATGTCAGCCGCTCTCTCTCAAGCCTTGGTATTAGTGTCAGTTAGAGAGGTTTGAGGTTGTGAAATTTGAATTTATCGGCCTCCCAGAACTCGATGAATCTTCTCTAAAGACCATATCACTTCTAGCTGAGAAAACTATTAGAAGATATCTTTTTTCTAGAATTCCAAAGAGAGCTTTCCTTAACTTCAACCTTATCATAGAGGTAGACTTTCAAGATGGCTTGATGATCAATGTGGATATCGATGCAGTTCTACATCCAAAATATAATTTTGACTTGGAATGTTTAATTGAAAATGCAGTTTCTAAATGTTTCATTGAAATTGAGAATTGGCTGAGAGGTTTCAAAAATGTGGGGAACTGAACTTTACAATTTAATTACGAGTTTTTCCCCTGTAAAAATAGCTCTTGTCTGCCATCATAATGCCGATCCCGACGCTGTTGGAAGCGCCTATGCAATGAAATTTCTAATTAAATGTCTCTTTCCAAATGTTGAATCCAAAATTATAGTGCCTATGGGGATTAGCATTCCATCTAAGAGACTGCTTGAAAAGTTAAATTTCCATGATCTTCATGAGAAGCTTGAAGACTATGTGAACATGGTTATTCTAATCGACACTTGCTCCCTTGTTCAATTGGGTTCTCTAGGAGATTTAATCAAGCAATCATCAACTCCCTTAGTGGTTATTGATCATCATGAACCTCTTGATGAGCTTTCTCAGAGGTCTAACCTAATGATCGTTGATGCCGATTCATCATCCACTGCTGAAGTAGTCTACACTATTTTTCGCGAATTAACAATAAATATGAGTTCTAAAGTTGCATTCGCACTTCTAACAGGTTTAATCTATGATTCTAAAAGGTTTATGTTGGCTTCTCAAAGAACATTTATGGCGGCTCTCCATTTAATCTCCTATGGAGCAGATTACAGTGAAGCTTTAGAAATACTGTCAACCGACATGGATATGTCGGAAAGAATAGCAAGGTTGAAAGGTGCTCAAAGAGCTAAAATTCTCAAAGTTAAAAATTGGCTTGTAGCGGTTTCCCATGTAAGTTCATTTGAAGCATCTGTGGCTAGAGCGTTAATGGATTTAGGAGCCGACGTCGCCTTTGTCGCCGGATCTTCAGGACGCGAAGTTCGAGTCAGCAGTAGATCCAGCAGCCACTTCTATAATTCAACTGGTATTCATCTTGGAAGAGATGTTATGGAGAAGGTTGGAAAATTCATAGGTGGCGGAGGAGGCGGCCATGCAACGGCAGCTGGAGCTAACGGTAAAGGTGAAGTGAACGAAGTTTTAAATTTGTGTATTAAACTTATCTCAGAGAAGCTAAGCTAATTTTATTACATATTACTCTCATTTTTAACCGGCCTTGGAGGAAGTTGAAATGCCGATAATCAGAGTTAAGGGATTATCATATCGATATCCTGGAAGTAGCAGGACTGTTTTAAAAAATATCACGCTGAATATTGATGAAGGCGAATATGTTGTTATTACAGGTCCGAGTGGATGCGGAAAGACAACGCTCTGCAGATGCTTCAACGGTCTAATTCCACATTTCTATGGTGGTAATTTGGAAGGTGAAATTATCGTTAACGGCTTTCCTGTAAAGGAAACTTCCACAAGTACACTTGCCCAATACGTTGGCATGGTTTTTCAAGAACCGGAATCACAACTCTTCCTGTTAAGTGTTGAAAGGGAGGTTGCCTTCGGATTGGAAAATTTAGGACTTCCAAGAGAAGAGATCGTTAAACGTGTTGATGAAGCATTGAAGCTTGTTGGAATCTCCCATCTCCGAGATCGTGCTCCCCATGAACTTTCTGGTGGAGAGCAACAGAAGGTTGCTCTTGCAGCTTGTATTGCCATGCAGCCTAAAATCCTAGTTTTAGATGAACCAACAGCAAATTTGGATCCTATAAGTGCCGTTAATATTCTAAACCTCCTGCAAAGTTTAAGGAATAAACTTGGAGTTACTATAATTCTTGTTGAGCATAGGTTGGAGGCTGTCGCTTCAGTGGCTGACCGCTTCATAGTTATGAATGATGGAATGATAGTTTCAGATGGAGATCCAAGAGATGTTCTCTCCTCAACGAATATTGAAGGTTTAGGTGTCGGTGTTCCCAAAGTTATTCAGCTGTATAAAGATTTAAAGAGGAGAAATGTTATCTTCAATCTAGTCCCTCTAACCCCCAAAGAGGTTAAAGCCTGCCTAATGGAGGTTCTGGAATTTGATTGAAATCTCTGATCTCTGGTTTGATTATGACGGTTTTCCAGTTTTAAGAGGTGTTTCGCTGAAAATTGAATTGGGTGAAGTCGTCGCAATTATGGGTGAAAATGGAGCTGGAAAGACGACGCTGATAAGACATTTTAACGGCCTGCTTAAACCTAAACGCGGATATGTAAAGGTATTCGGTGTTGATACTAGGGAAGCCACAGTCGCTGAACTTTCAAGAAGGGTTGGATTAGTTTTCCAGAATCCCGATCACCAACTATTTGCTGAAACCGTTTTCGATGAAGTTGCATTTGCATTGAAGAATTTCGGGTTTCCTGAGGATGTTATTGAGAGAAGAGTTGAATGGGTTTTGAAAATGCTTGATCTCTACGATTTAAAGGATCGTTCACCCTTCTCTCTGAGTGGAGGGGAAAGGAAGCGTGTCGCCATAGCTTCAATTCTCAGCTATGACCCTGACATAATAGTCTTCGATGAACCTACAGTGGGGCAGGATTATGGTCAGAAGGAGAGGCTTGCCCAGCTGATAAAATTGTTGAAATCTCAATCTAAAATAATAGTTGTCGTTACACATGATGTTGAATTTGTAGCTGAAAACTTTCCCCGAGTCGTCCTTCTATCTAAGGGTAGGGTTATTGCGGATGGTTCTACACGTAGAGTTCTAACTGACGAGAAGCTTATAAGAAGAGCTAATCTTCTCCTTCCCCAAGTAACACAGGTTGCTAAACATCTTGTAGAGTTTGGGGTTCCAGGAGACTTAATGTGGGTTTCTGAGATTAGAGGAGCTATTCTAAAGGTTTTGGGGAGGGGTTGTACTTGAATATTTTGAAGGGGTTTGAATTTAAGCATGGTGAAAGTATTATTCATAAATTGGATCCCCGTGCTAAACTATTATTTTCAATTGTATTACTCATCATTTCATTTATCTTCTTCAATCCGCTAATTCTCCTTCTCATCTTTTTTTCACTTCTCCCCCTATTTTATATTTCAAATGTGCTTGGAGATTTTCTTAAAACTCTCAGAGGCTCCCTATTCTTCATCATACTCGTATTTGTAATTAATTTTCTAACCTTAGATTTCATCTATGCATTATCTCTTAGCCTCCGTTTAATCCTGATAATATCCTGCTTCTCAATATTCTTTTTAACCACTTATCCAGAGGATTTTGCTGAAGCAC
>QMRB01000026.1 GCA_003649185.1 Thermoproteota archaeon
TAGCAAAAATAGCTTATGAGTTAATGAAGAGAGGAGAGAAAATACTAATTTCATCACACACTAATAGAGCAGTAGATAATGCAGTAGAAATTCTTCCATTAGAAAAAACATTAAGGGTTGGTAAACCAGAGAAAGTTCTTGAACACATAAAGAAGGTGGAGCTTAGAGATATTAGCGATAAAAGGGTTGCTTTCTTCACAAGTATAACGGCTGTCAGCGAGATGAAGATGCTTAAAAGAAGAGGAATAAAATTAGAGGGACTTTTACAGATAACGTTAACTGGTGAACCTATTGAGGAGGAAGGTCGAATAATGGAGGCCAGATTGGGAAATTGGATAAGAAGGTTCGGAATGAGCCTTATACGGCTACACCTAAGCGGACATTATTATCCTCACGTGTTTAAAGATATATTGAGGATAGTTAAGCCAAGAAAATTAATTCCCATACATACGAAAGCTCCGAATACCATGCTAACATTATTTGATAAGTATAAGCAAAATTAGTTACGAATTAGGTTAATGAATACTTGTAGTTTTGTTCCTATTCTTATGTGTTGTGAGTGATTGAAAGGCTACTGTTAGAACTCATGAAGCAAAAATATCTGTAAAATAACATGGAAGCAATGTAATTATATGATTCATACTAAATAAAGTTATTATGCAGTTAATAGGTGCACTACTCCACATATACCAAAACAGGTGGAGAGACGTGATAATTTATACTGATATCATGGAACAACCACCAGCAAAACAGAGTGTAAGGGAATTCGAAGACTTATTCAAAATGCTTGAAGAACATGGTAAAATTGATGCTGAAAAGAAAATGTCAGTTCTCTGTTCTCCTTATTTTCATCAATAGCGTAATAAGGCCAAATTAAAATTTAATCATCTTTTTAGCTTGTTAGTATTGCTTATCCTTCAAAATTTCAACAACCTCTCTAAATATGTTCAAAGCATATTCCACATCATCCCTTGTAATTCCGAAATGGGTTACCATTCTAATCTTTCTAGGTTCTATAGCCAATGCTTTAACACCTCTAGATTGGAGAGCAGCGATCACATCTTCAGCTTTAAGCGACTTCAAATTGAAGATAACAATGTTAGTTTGAACTGTTTTAAGATCGATTTCAACCTCATCAATTTTAGCTAAGCCATAAGCTAAAATTTTAGCGTTTTCATGATCCTCCTTCAACCTGTCAATCATATGTTCAAGAGCGTAAATTCCTGGAGCAGCAATAACTCCCGCCTGTCTCATACCTCCACCAAGCATCTTTCTAATCTTTCTCGCCTTCTCAATAAATTCCATAGAACCACATATAAGTGAACCTATGGGACAAGCTAAACCTTTAGATAGACAGAAGGAAACCGAATCGGCATCCTCAACCAGCTTTTCAGGTTTAACATTTAAAGCTACAGCAGCATTAAAGATCCTGGCACCATCAACATGAACTTTTAAACCATGCTTCCTCGCAACATTACACATAGCTTCCATCTGTTTAGGGGTTATGATAGTTCCACCCGCCCGATTATGCGTATTCTCAACCAGTAAAAGGGAAGTTTCTGGGCAATGAATATTTTTAGGTCTAATGGCAGCTTCTATGTCGGCTGGATTCATGAAGCCCATAACCCCTCTAATCGGTCTTGGAAGAACCCCTGCAACTGCAGCTAACCCTCCAACCTCAAAATTGTATATGTGAGAATTATATTCCAAAATTACTTCATCTCCGCGCTTAGTGTGCGCCATTACAGAGATAAGGTTGGCTTGAGTTCCACTTGTAACGAGAAGAGCAGCCTCCTTACCCATAATTTCAGCAGCCATATTTTCAAGTTTAATAACTGTAGGATCCTCCCTGTAAACATCATCTCCAAGTTCAGCTTCAAGAATAGTTTCAAGCATCTTTCTTGGAGGAATAGTAACCGTGTCACTTCTCAGATCCACTATTCTCATAATCCCACCTAAACAACATTAAAGTTACATGCTGCAACTATATAATCTTTAACTTTCCAGGATTTATGTTTCTCTTGAAAATAATAATTGAAGATATGAAAATCCAAATAGAACCACAAAGCGATGACAAAAATTCAGGTATAGCTACACCTTTAACTCCAAAAGTCTTCCATGGAAAGATCCAAATCCCAATAGATGTAAAAGCTAAAATTAAGCCGAGCAAACCCAATTTGAAATGATATTTATCGACTAGAGAACCTAAAAAGAAAATTAGAAGTGAGAGAGGATAAAATGCGAAAAATGCTACGGAAAAGTAAAAATGAATCTTACCGGCAGTTTCAGGGAAGAAACCTATACCCATAAGGGAAATAGAATCAAATATTAAAGTAAATATGCTTAACCGGTGAAGTAGCCCTCTAAACTGGAATATTAAACCTATAGAATAAATGAGCTCTAAAAATCCGGAGAAAATTAAACCGAAATTGAAGTATATGCTGGATGGAAACACCACGCCTAAATCACTTAAAGCATTAATTCTCCAAGAAAACCATGGAGCATTCATAATGGAAATGAATATTAAAGTATAGGCTGTGATAGGTGTTAAGAAACCGCAAATCTTAAAGAACCATTCAAACTTCATACAGGTAAAATTTTAGTGAACCACAGCTAATATAAGTTTTCAAATAATATTTTAATTGATGCATTATGCAACTTAAAGGAGTATACAAGGCAGCCAAACTGATAAAAGTAAAATTAAACATTGAAAATGGAAAAATTAAAGATATAAGAATAACAGGAGACTTCTTCATGTATCCTGAAGATGCGATAAGAAATTTAGAGAGAGCATTAATAGGATCAGAGTATAAAGAGGAAATTATTAAGAATAAAATTAAAAGTTTCATGGTTAAAGAAAACATTCAAACACCACTTATAACACCTGGCGATTTCGTTAAAGCCATAATGAACGCTAAACCGGAGGAATAAACGATTGACAAAATATATTAGAGTATCACTTGGAACTGCAAATATACTTGGATTAACAAGGATAAAAGTATTGGAAAATCCAACTACAGCCTATTTAATGAGCTATATTGATGGAAAATGCTATGCAAACTGTAAATTCTGCACACAGGCAAGAGACAGCTCTTCAAAAAGCAATTATCTGTCCAGGATAATTTGGCCGAAATATCCATTGGAGAAAGTTTTAGAAGCTCTTCAAAGAACAAAAAATATTAGAAGAATATGTTTACAAACACTAATTTATCCAAGATATATTGAAGAAAGTGCTGAAATAATTGGTAGAATTAAATCCAAAGTAAAAATTCCCATCTCAGTTTCCATTCATCCAAGAAGTAGAGAAGACATTCTGAAAATTAAAAATGCAGGTGCTGAGAGAATTGGAATAGGATTAGATGCAGCTACAAAGGAGCTTTTCGAAAAAGTTAAGTCTCCATTCTCATGGTATAAAACAATCAAATTAATCGATGAAGCCCTAGAAATCTTCGGGAAAAACAAAGTTTCAGTTCATTTAATATACGGTTTGGGTGAAAGCGACTTAGACTTCATAAGGTTAATGATAAATCTTGAAAAAAAGAAGGCTATAATAGGACTGTTCGCATTTACACCTATGGAGGGAACAGCACTTGAAAATAAACCGGCACCCAGAATTGAAAAGTACTGGGCAATTCAATTAGCACACCATCTCATAACCAAGTTTTCAGCCGATCTGAGAAATTTTAAATTCGACGAGAAAGGAAATCTGATAAGAATTGAATTGGATGGAAAATTAAGAGAAAAAATAATGTCAACATTCAATCTAAATGGAAATCTAAGTGAAAAAGAAATCATGGAGAAGATTATAAGAAGTGGTGAGCCTTTTCTTACGAAAGGTTGCCCCCACTGTAATAGACCATTCTACAATGAGAGGCCTGGAGAACTATTATACAATTATCCCTCCATAAAAATGGTGAATAAGGATATTGAAATCATCTTTAAAAGTTTAAATTCAATATTATCTTAACCTAAAATCGCTATAGTTTTAGCAATCTTCTAACATTTTCACCCATCATCAGCCTCCTATAATCTTCCGTTACACCGGTTAATTCAATAATTTTCAACTCCAATTCTAAATGTCCAAAGGGCGTATGAGAGCTGAATAGAAGCCTACTTGGATCAATAGTTTCTAGGAAAAGCTTCAAGGATCTATCTACACCGTTATGTCCACCTCTCAACGGATAAGTCTCAAAATATAAGTTTCGAAGATGCTTAGATATCGGCGGAAAAGCAGACAACATTGTAGCAAGAGTAGATCTGCCTGTAATTATCTTTACGTTTGGATTGCTATATGCCAAGAAAACTATGCCCTCAGGTGGACAGAACTGGGATTGAGAACTTCTAATATAGATTGGAACATCAAGCTTCTCCGCCAAATCTATCACAGGTTTAACAATAGAGGAACTTATCGAATATGATTCATTTTGAGGATCTAGATGAAACGCTTTGAAACCCCAATTCAGAACTGCTTTCTCAGCTTTCTCCAACTCCTCCTCCCTAAACCAAGGATTTAACCTATATATGCCATAAATTCTATCAGGATACTTCTCAGCAGCTTCAAACACCATTTTATTGCCATCATCATAATATGGTCCTGGCGGTGGAGCTACAACCATTGCAGCATCTATTCCATTTTTATCCATCCTTTCAATTAAATCTTCAACAGTAAACTTTCTCCTCCAATATATGCTTTCACCAATATATGTATGAGCATCTATAATCATTCGATCACCTCTCCTTTTCAATCTCATCCAATATTCTCTTCACATTTCCACCTAGAATAAGCGCCTTATCTCTCCTCGAAAGATCTGCAAGTTTAACCTTCATGGTGTCAAGTTCCACTGAACCTTGAGGATAATCCGATGCGTATAGAACCTTCTCTACGCCAGCATATTCTACAGCCTTCTCTATTGCATGAACCCCCACACAAAAGCTTGTATCAACATAGACATTGTCAAACCATTTAGCAATCAAGATGGCATCCATATAATATATTTTTCCTAAATGTCCTATTATTATTGGAACCTCAGGAAAATTTTCTGCAACATCTCCAATCAATGTTGGATGGGAAAAATCAGCTTCACCACTATGGAAGAGTATGAGGCCGCCATATTCCTTTACCTTCTCCACTATTGGAAAGACAAGCTCCCTGCTATTTGCTGGGAAAGCTTCATTTCTCGGATGAAATTTTATTCCCCAAAATCCATTTCTAAGAGCTTTCTCAGCCTTTTCAACAGCTCTTCTCCTAAAGTGAGGATTAATCCTTGCTAATGCATAGAATCTTCCAGGATATTTTCTCTGAACATTCAATATGAAAGCATTTGCTTCATCATATGTTCTATCCGGAGAGATTGAAGCATAGGGTGGAGATGTCACCATAGCATCCATTCCAATACGATCCATATATGCTATTCTCTCTTCAGGCGTGTTAGGAGGCATACCTCTACCTTTCATGCCGAAATGCGTATGGGCATCAATATATACCATTAAACCACCCAAACAAATAATATTTTAAAATTTATATTATTTATAATTCACTTTCTAAGAGATCAATCAACAAAATAAAGCTTATTTACATACAGCTGTTAACTACTATAGGTGTTTAAAATGAAATTATTCACAGTGGGACCCGTAGCATGCTATCCAGAAGTGTTAGAAGTTATGAAGCATCAAATGTTCAGTCACAGAAGCGAGGAATATAAGAAGTTACATTTAGAAACAGTTGAACTTTTAAAAGAATTTTTGGAGACAGAAAACGAAATATTCCTCTTCCCCAGTTCAGGAACAGGGGTTATGGAAGCATCTGTAAGAAACTGTGTTAAAAGAAAAATGCTGGTATGTGTATGTGGAAGCTTTGGAGAAAGATATGTTGAAGTTGGAAGGACAAATGGAAAAGAAGTGGAAGTACTTAGAACAGATTTAGGTGAACCAATCACACCGGATATTCTAGATGAAAAATTAGCTAAATGCAGAGATGTTGAAGCAGTAGCTATAACACATAACGAGACAAGTGTAGGCCTAATAAATCCACTGAAAGAATTAGCTGAAATAGTTAAGAAACATGGAAAACTACTCTTCGTAGATGCTGTAAGCTCTATGGGAGGAGTAGATATAAAGGTTGATGAATGGGGAATCGACATATGCTTTTCAAGCTCACAGAAATGTTTCGGAATTCCGCCGGGATTAGCGGTTGGAAGCGTCAGTAGAGAAGCATTGAAGAAAGCTGAAGAAGTTGAAAATAGGGGATGGTACTTCGACTTCAAATTATTCGAGAAATATCAGAGAAGGGCTGGAACACCAACCACTCCGCCAATACCCCAAATATTCGGTTTAAACAAGATTCTACATTTAATAGAGGAGTGGGGGGGAAAATACAGATACTTCCAACTCTACGCTGAGAGGAATAGAAAGATAAGGATGGGTATTGAAAAGCTTGGCCTAAACCTCTTCCCAAAAAGAGGATATGAAAGCCCAACAGTAAGCTGTGTAAAAGCTCCCAAAAATATTGGAGGAGAAGAAATATATGAGAAGATGAGAAGTAAAGGATTCGAATTGGCGAAGGGTTATGGTCCACTTAAAACCTCAACATTCAGAATAGGAAACATGGGCTATATAGAATTTAAAGATATAGATGAAATGTTGGAGGCATTGGAAACTGTTCTAGCAGAATTGAAGGAAAACTAAAATTCAATGGGTGAAAAATTTTGGATAAGTGGAGGCTGATCTACCTAGATATATATGATGGATACATGCAGATGGCGATCGATGAGGCAATGATGATTCTAAAAGCAAAAAACAAAATACCTAACACGCTTAGATTATATCAGTTCAACCCTTCAGCAATAACTATAGGCTATTTCCAATCCATAGGGGAAGAAGTTAACTTAGACTACTGCAAAAGAAATGGAATAAATGTTATTAGGAGAATTACTGGAGGAGGAGCAGTATACCATGATTCCCAAGGAGAAATAACCTATTCGGTTGTAGCGGACATGAAGAGTACTCCAAGAGACATAATCAAATGCTACGAATATATATGTGGAGGAATAGTTTCAGCCATAAAGAGATTCGGTCTCAAAGCAGAATTTAAACCCATAAACGATGTCATATTGATGGGAAGAAAAATTTCAGGTTCAGCTCAGACGAGGAGGAGAAGAGTAATACTTCAACATGGAACCTTCATGTACAATACGGATATAAGCAAATTGGCAGTAGCATTGAAAATAGTGCCTGAAAAGTTGAAGGATAAGGGAGCCATAAAGCTTGAGGAGAGAGTAATAACACTTTCAAAAGCTTTGGGCAGAAAAGTTGAAAAAGAAGAAGTTGTTGAAGCATTGATCGAGGGGTTCGCAGAAGCATTGAAAGTTGAATTTGAAAAAGACAATATAACCCGCGAAGAAATGGAGATTGCTGAAAGATTGGCAAGGGAGAAATATTCAAGTAGAAAATGGAACTTCATGGTGTAATATGAATGGTTAAAGCATATATGCCTCTCCCAAAATTTCCATCAATCTCAATTACAGGATCAAAATGCTCATTGAAATGTAAATTCTGCGAGGGAAAAGTTCTCAACGAAATGGTTCAAATAAATAGACCTGAAGAACTTCTACAACTGTTGAGACATCTCAAAAGAAAACGGAGAATAGTGGGCTGCTTAATCAGCGGAGGATTTGACAGGAAAGGAAGATTACCAATAAAACCATATTTAAAAGTATTAAAGGAAGCAAAAAAAGAATTAGACATAATTATAAGTGTTCATACGGGAATTGTATGCAAAGAATATGCTGAAAAACTAAGGGATGCTAACATTGATATAGTCGACTTCAATCTACAAGATCCATTAACGATGAGGGAGATAATGGGATTAAACTATAGTTGGGAAGAAATAGAAAATTCAATAACAGTTCTCTACGATTATGGACCGCCATACATTGCACCCCACATACTGATAGGAGCATACTATGGGAGAAAACATAAAGAAGAAAAGTTAATAGATTTGATAAGCAAATTTAAACCTTACATCCTAGTATTATTATCTCTAGTAAACGTTAAGGGAACAGCTTTCGAGAATATTTCTCCACCAACCCCTGAAGAAGTATATAGTATATTTAAATATGCTAGAAGAAAACTTGACTGTGAACTGGCATTGGGATGCATGCGTCCAAGAGGAAGATATTCTGAAAAACTTGAGAAGATCCTTCTCCAAGAGAAACTAGTGGACAGAATAGTACTTCCAAGCTGTATGAAAAATGAAAAACTGCTCCCCTTCTGCTGCTCACTTCCAGAAGAATTAGAGAGAAAAATAATTAGTGAAATTGACGCTAAAAATACAGTTTAGACTGATTCAACCTGCACATAATAATGGTCATATAGCAAAGTTTTATCATTCAATTATCAATGATCCTTCCAACTCTTCTAGGAATCATTAAATATTTTTCTATTCAGCGATGATAAAGTATCCATGGTAAAATAATATAGTAGATTGAAGTGAAAGCTAAAAATAAATTATTGAAAAAATCGTTGAAATATGGAAGTAGAAAATATGAAATTAAACCAGGAATAATTATGCATAGAATAGATAGAGTTAGAAATCCTCCAACAAAAATTTCAAAAACAATTTTTAACGTCTCAGCAAATCCATAGCCATTTACATCTTCATTCCTCAACTGGCACAGAGACCAGTAATAGAGAGAGATAAATATAAATCCACCAACACCATTCCCCAACGTTACAGGTAGAAGATTTTCAAAGAAAAATTTAAACCATAAACTATAATTCTTTGAAATTATAATTCCAGCTGGAATAACCCACATATTGGCTATAGAATGCTCAAAACCTATCGAAACAAAGGCGAAAACCGGAAACCATAAAGCAATCATCTTACCCATATAATCCTTACATCTAGTGGAAAGCCAAATAGCTAAATTTACAAGTATATTGCAGCCCACACCTCTCCAAAAAGCATTCCAAAAAGTCAAATTCAACTTTCCATTCATAATTGAGATAACTACATCTCCAAATAGATTTTTACCAATAAGATTCGTTCCAAGAGTGCTTAGAAAGATAGCTGTAAAAATTGAACCGATGAAATTTCCACCGTAAACTCCGATCCAATTATATATGAGTCTTCTCAGCTCAGCCATCCTGCTGAGAAGTGGATAAGCTACTACTTGGACATTTCCAGTCCAAAGCTCAGCTCCACCAAGAACTACAGCTATCAAACCCACTGGGAAGACTGCTCCAAGCATCAGTTTAAAGAGAGAAGAATTTCTGAAAATTTCAAAGCCTAATTTAGGGTGAAATCCAGCTGCCATTGAAATTGCAAACATAAATCCAAGTCCAATATAAAGTCCAGCCATGAAACCTGAAAATAAAAGCTTATAGGGGGGAAGAAGCATCTTCTTGAATCCAGCTTTACATAAGTTTCTTACAGTCTCATCAACCTTGTAGGGTATGACTTCTCTTTCCCCTGCACCACGCTCCAAATCAACCACAGAATTTAAAGATATCGTTGAATTTAAAAAGATTTCACTCTTTAGAACTACCTCTCCAATATAAATGTCCTCTTATATTTTTGGGGAGAAGGCACCTTTCCGAGAAGTATCTTTTCACTCAGATTCCCAGCAATACCTATAGGTTGAAGGGTTTCAGTCAATTTTAAAGCATCCTCAAGTTTCGATTCCCTCTCAGCATATATGGTGAAGAGAGGATCATTTCTCTTAACTTTATCCCCTAACTTCACAGTTAACATGATGCCTGAACCTTTTTCTTTTGGGGCTCCAGCCTCACTGGCTATATGAGCTATATCCCTATTATTAATCCACATTATATAGCCTTTCTTCGCAGAGGCTACCTTAGCTTTAAACGGACCTACATGAATATCTTGAGGCATAATCTTTGGATCTCCACCCTGCATTTCGATTATCTCTCTCATCTTTTCAACAGCTTTTCCACTTTTAACACTCTCTAACGCTATTCTTCTACCATTTTTAAGGCCAACCATCTCCAATAATATTCCGGAAAGGTTCACGGCTTTCTCTAGAAGATCTCTTGGACCCCTACCCATAAGGGTGGTTAAAGCCTCCCTTGCCTCCAAAGCTGGACCAATACAGTAGCCTAGAGGCTGCTCTCCAAAAGTTATTGCACATTGAATATTCATATCCAAATTTGCACCTAAATCAATGAAGTCTCTTGCAAGTTCCTGTGCATCTTCCACAGTGTTCATCTTTGCACCTCTACCCGTCGGAATATCTATTACCAGATGAGTTGCACCTACAGATTTCTTCTTACTTAAAATGGAAGGTAGGAGAAGAGGATCAATAGCTAATGGATATTCAACCTGAATAAATATATCGTCTGCAGGGGCAAGCTCTAAAGTACCACCCCAAACGATACATCCATTAGTCTTCTCCACTATTCTTCTAATATCATCAACATCGAACTCCACTGGACTTAAAACCTCCATTCTATCGGCAGTTCCAGAGGGAGATGTTATAGCTCTAGAAGATGTTTTAGGTATTGTGTAGCCGAGAGAGGCTATTATCGGTACAAGTACAAGAGTCGTCTTATCTCCAGGTATTCCACCTATACTATGTTTATCCAATATAGGCTTCCTATCAATGTTAAGGGTTTTACCTGTTTCAACCATGGCTTCTATGAGATATTCCGCCTCCTCAAAGGTTACTCCATGAATCTTCAATGCCGTTATAAATGCCGCTATCTCAATATCGCTTAAACTTCTATCCACAACATCTACAATAATGCTTTTAATTTCCTCTCTCTTCAAACTTCTACCTTCAATTTTAGCTCTAATATACTCGGTTGATTCAGGTTTAGGTGAAATTGTAACATCAACAATCTCTCCTTCCAATATCTTCAGCAGATCGCTTACCTCCCTATATAACCCAATGAAACCTTCGGGAAACTCTCTTGAAATATTGGTTATAGCTATTATTCTCCTATTAGAATAGGTTATTTTCACCCTGTCAGTTGAATGTACACCTAAAAGATTTGCATCTCTCTCATTTAAATATACTATTCTTCTTCCACCGGCCTCCACATTTAAATGTTTAACCTTTAACTTCATCCTATCCACTCTTCAACAAAAGGAGATCTCATTCAAATTTGCTAATAATTATATATACTGTTAAAAACATATTTAAATGAATGGTAGTGTAAATGCATTATCTAGACTATATAAATTTAGATTATGAGCCTTCGGAAAGCGATGTTATATGTAAATATTATGTTGAACCGGCCGATACCTCTATAAAAATTGCAGCAGGAGGAATAGCAGCTGAAAGCTCCATAGGCACATGGACAAAAGTTTTAACCGAAAAAAATTATGTTAAAAAGCTTGCGGCAAAAGTATATTCTATAAATGGAAGGAAGATTTCAATAGCATATCCAGTCGAAATATTTGAAAAAGGAAATATGGCAAATATACTTAGCAGTGTAGCTGGAAACATTTACGGTTTAAAATTGATTAAAAATCTAAGACTTCTCGACATGTATTTTCCAAAGGAATTGGCTGAAAGCTTCCAAGGCCCAAATTTTGGAATTGAAGGCATTAGAGAAACATTGAAAATATGGGATAGACCTCTAATTGGAACCATTATAAAACCGAAGATAGGTTTAAATTCTAAAGACCATGCAAATATAGCATATAAAGCTTGGATAGGTGGATGCGACTTAGTTAAAGACGATGAAAACCTTGCAGATCAACCTTTCAACCGATTCAAAGATAGATTAACTCTAACATTAGAGGCAAGAGACAAAGCCGAAGAGGAAACCGGAATGATCAAAGCATACATACCTAACATTTCAGCTGAAACTGAAAAGATGCTTGAAAGAATGGATATGATAAAAAGCCAAGGTGGAAGATACTTGATGATAGATATAATTACATGCGGTTTCTCAGCTCTCCAAACAGTGAGAAAACATAGTGGAAGATTAATAATACATGCTCATAGAGCAGGACATGCAGCATTCACTAAGAATAGAAAACATGGAGTAAAGATGAAAGTTATATGCAAGATTTCAAGACTCATAGGAGTAGATCAGCTTCATGTTGGAACAGCTGTTGGAAAAATGTCAGAAGATAAAATGGAAGTCTTAGAGAATATTAAAGCATTGAAAGGTAAACTCTACAATTTCAAACCAGTTTTACCCGTAGCTTCAGGAGGATTACATGCAGGGCTAATTCCACCCTTAATGGAAATTTTTGGAAAAGACGTCATAATACAGGCTGGTGGAGGAATCCATGGACATAAAATGGGAATAGAGGCAGGTGCCAAATCGATGAAGCAGGCTGTAGAAGCATCGCTGAAGGACATTCCACTCCACGAATATGCGAAAACACATCTAGAACTTAAAATTGTACTGGAAAATTTGAAAATGAATTCATGGGAAAATTTAACTTTACAAAGTTGAATATATAATGGATTCAAAATGATTCTTTTAAATGGGGGAGAAAGAACCATTGAGAACTAAAAGGAAGAGAAGGGGAATTTCACCTCCAATAGCAATAGTCATCATAGTTTCAACAACAATGTATATTTCAATAGCTGTAACTTTATGGATGACCGGAATAATAGGCTCAATGGGATATGGTACAAGACCGATAAGACTAGAGTTGAGAAGCCCTATATCCTATGGACGACTATTTAGAATTTACATTAGAAGTATGGGCGGAGAAAATATTTACATAGACAATATATGGATAAATAATAAATTTGCAAAGATGAAGTTGACATATGATGCAGGATATGACGGTGAAATTTGGTTTTCAACAAGCAACTATGAAGTAAAGATTTGGCATAGAGGATGAGTAAAATAATCGTCCATTCCACATTCTGAAAATTTACTTTATAGTTATGTATTAAATAGATTGCATTCATAAAATCACTATACATTCGGTAAATTAATTTAAAATTTAACTAGATAATTTATTGGTGAGTAAGATGAGTTTCATTTTCAAGGAAAGATGTGAAAAAGCTGTAAACATTTTGAAAAGCAGAGGATTTAAAGGTTTGCTGTTGTTTCCCGGTGTAAACCTGTATTATCTGACTGGATTTATGATCGGATTATCCGAGAGACCTACAGCGGCGATAATACCATTTCAAGATGAACCAGTATTGATAGTTCCAGAATTGGAGAAGGAGCTGAGAGGATGCAAAACTTGGATAAAAGAAGTTGAAGTTTGGAGAGAATGGGAGGATCCATTTAAACTTATTGCAGAAAATCTAAGTAGAAGGGGATTAGAGAGGGAAAAAATAGGGATCTGTGAGAAGGCTCCATGGGGATGGGTTAGAAGAATCGAGAAACTGCTACCAAATATAAAATTTGAAGATTCAACCGACACAATATATTCTCTAAGGATGATTAAGGAAAATTTCGAAGTTGAGAAGATTAAGAATGCATGTAGAATTGTCGATGAAGCTCTCAAAGTAGGCTTTCAAAGTCTATCTGAAGGTATGAGTGAACTGGAACTGAGTTTTATAATTGAAGAAGAAATTCGAAGACTCGGCGGAAGACCGGCATTTCACATAATCCTTTTCGGTGAAAGGGCAGCTCTCCCCCATGGTTCACCAGGCAAAAGAAAACTTAAAAGAGGAGACGTAGTCTTAGTGGATGCCGGCGCCATCATAGATGGATATTACTCAGATATTACTAGAACAATAGTTTATGGAAAGCCAAGTGAAAAGCAGAGGAGAATCTGGAACCTCGTTTATAAAGCTAATAGAGCTGCATTTGAAGCCATTAAACCAGGTTTACTGTGCGAAGAAGCTGATAGAATAGCTAGAAATATAATAGTTGAAGGAGGATACGGCGAATATTTCATTCACAGATTGGGACATGGAATAGGATTAGAGGGACATGAAAATCCATATCTAGTTAAAGGAAACAAGTTGAAATTGAAGGCTGGAATGACATTTACAATTGAACCTGGAATATATATTTCAGGAAAACTTGGAGTTAGAATTGAGGATACTGTTCTCTGCACTCCAAATGGATGTGAATCCCTTACGAAGATGGAGAGAAAGATAAATCCATGAATCATTGAGAAGTATATAGCCAAGGATACCTTCTATTTATAACCTCAATTACAATGTGAGGGGATATAATGCCCTCCTCACATATAATTCCATGAATATAATCTCTTCTAGTTATATCGAAGGCCGGATTTCTAATTTCAACTCCAATTGGAGGAGACTTCCAAACTTCAGACGGATCTCTCTCTTCAATTCTCTCATAATCACCATACATTGTATGAGGAGAAAACTTCAAAAGTTCAGTTATAACATAGAATGGTGTTCTAGCCTCATGTGCTATTAAAGCTATCTGGCTGGTTCCAATTTTATTGACAATGTTTCCTTCACTTGTAATTGCATCAGCACCAACAAAGACTAGGTCAACATCATTCATGAAGAATCTCACAGCAGAATCAACTATCATAGTAGTCTTTACACCTATATCGGCCAGTTTTCTAGCAGTTATTCTCCCTTGAAATAGAGGTCTAGTCTCAGTGCAGATTACATTGAATCTTCTTCCATTTTTATAGGCTCTAATTAAAACTTCATTCACAGTGGAAGAGTGGCAGTGAGTTAAAATTGTCAATCCATCCCGTATCCTCTTCACGCCGAATATGCAGATTTTCTCAAGGGAATTCTCAACCATTTTTATAAATAGGTTTCCAGCCTCCTCTACAAGCATTTTCAAATCTTCCACTTTATATTCATCGCTTTCATAAATGGATCTAGATATGAATTTTAACCCATTTCTCATAAGCGGTTCAGTCGGCCGTGCCTCACATAAAATTTTACTTGCTTTTAAAACGGCTTTTATGAATTCTCCTCTACTAGCCACATCCAGTTCTCTCGAAAAATTAATCAAAATTTTAATTGCATATTTAGCTATATTTCTGGCTCCCTGAACCTTCAACCTTCTAATAGCCTGAGAAGCTTCAAACACTTCATTAAACATGTAGACCATTGATAATTAGCATTGACAGTAAAATAAAGATATGGTTAAAAATTATTCTTATACAGTATTTCTTGAACCTTTGAAACTCCAACGCCCAACTTCAAATTATAGCCTAGTATTTTAAGGGAACGTTCAATTGCACATGTAACAGCCACAATGTCATTCGAGTTTATAGGACCCATATGGCCAACCCTAAAATATTTAGACTTTATATTGGGATATAATCCACCTGCAACCATCACATTTCTCTTAAGCATCTCCCCTCTAAAACTGTTCAAGTCAATGTTTCTAGGCAAATAGATTGCTGTAACAGTTGAGGCGGCAATCTCTTCACTTCTAGGAAGAATCTCTAAACCCATAGCTTTAACTCCCTCCCTGAAAGCATGAGAAATAACTCTATGCCTCTTAAATCGCTTCTCAAATCCCTCCTCCTCCATAAGCTCCAAGCTTCTATGTAGTCCAACGATTAAATTTACTGATGGAGTGGCAAAGTATGCTGGTTTTAAATTCTCATATGAATCCATAACTTTAATCCATTTATTTAAATCCATATAGTAGGGGGCGTAGAGGCTTCCAGTCTCCATCAATCTTCTCTGCGCCTTTTCAGAAAACCATAGAACAGCTAAACCTGTGGGTACGCCTAAAGCCTTTTGGCTTCCAGTTAAAACCACATCTAAACTCCAATCATCCATTTTAATCTCTTCACCGCCCACACTGCAGACGCCGTCAACTATGAGCAAAGTTTCCCGATCCCTTACAAGTTCACCTATCTCTGCAATGTTCTGTCTAACAGCTGTACTTGTATCTACATGGGTTACTGTGATCATAGAATAGTCTTTTTCATCCAATTTCTCTCTAATCATTCTTATTGGAACAGTTTCTCCGGGCTCCTTCACCCTGATTATATCTATATTCACAGGATATCTTTCTAGGAGATCTCTCATCCTGTCTCCGAAGACACCGTTCGAAACAACGAGGACATTATCATCCTTCCCTATAAGATTTGAGATTGCAGTTTCCATAGCTAATGTTCCGGAACCTGCCAATACAACCACTTTATATTCATCATCTACATAGAGTAATTTTCTAAGCTTCGCTAAGACTTCTGAGAATATTTTAACGAACTCTTTTGACGTGTGGCTTAAATGACCTATGCTTAGGGACCGGAGAACTGAAGGATCGAATATTGTTGGACCTGGAATGGTCATGAGTCTTCTTTCACTCATAATTTCACCGGAGATATTATGTTCTAACCGTTTATAAAAAGATTAGGTTAATTAAGATCAAAACACAAATATATAGATACGATGATTATTGGGAGATTACTTTTTAAAAAATATTCAAGTGTTGATAGGAATGCATCTTATGGCTATGTAAGGGAAATTATGCGTGAGACAGGAATCAGGCTTCTGCCAGTATTAGAGGGAAACAAATTATTGGGAATAATTAGAAGGATAGATGTTCTAGGTATAACTGCGAGAAGATCGAATTGGACAGCTGCAGACCTTATGGAGTATCCAAGAGTCCTATTAAAGGAGGATGAAGATCTCTTTCAATCAGTGAAGAAGATTCTCTCGATAGATGAATGGTATGCTCCCGTAGTGGATGATGAAAACGATTTCAAAGGGATTTTCGGATTTGAAAACTTCATCAGTTATATGGTCAAAACCAATCATAGAGCGAATCTGGAGCCCGTTGAAAAATACATGCCAAGGGAGATAATAACGGTAACTGTTACGGATGCTGTTTCAAAAGTTTGGGGGTTTATGATAAAATACAATTATGATGGTTTTCCAGTGGTTGATGATGAAGGGAGACTTGTAGGTTTAATATCACAGTATGATCTGCTGAAACATGGAATCACTAGGATTCAGTTGGAGTCTCAGTCTGGACCTAAGATGGGGCCGAAGGTTGAAGGAATAATGTCTACACCGCCTATAACGGTCCATCCGAAATCACTGATCAAGGAGGTTTCACGCTTAATTATTGACGGAAATATTGGAAGAGTACTGGTATTGGACAAGGGAGAACTGGTAGGCATAATTGATAGGGAGAATGTCTCCAGAGCATATCTTTCAACATAGTAAAACTATTTTCCTCTCCTCTTTCTGAAGTAAAATAAATAGATTTGTGGATTCACTCTAAGAGTACCTGTTTCCTTGTATGAGTATTTAACTTGTAACTTAATCTTCTTCTACAATCCTTACAGAGATACATGTATTTTGGAATATCCTCTTCAGCTATTTTCCTCGCCTTTTCATCGGTTAGATTCTTCATAATCCTTTCCACAATTACATTCAACTGTCTCTTCGGCGCTACAATCCCCCCGCAATTTTCACACTTATATAATTCAATCCTAACATTTACCTTAAGTTCATCTTTAACGGTAGATGCAAGTTCAAATTTATTGGTGAAGAATAAAGCCTCTTCTGGACATATCTCAACACA
>QMRB01000027.1 GCA_003649185.1 Thermoproteota archaeon
CTGCTCCACCAGCTGAAGCTGAAAAGAGAGAGGAAGAGAAGAAAAAAGAAGAAGAAGAGAAGAAAGAAGAAGAGGTAGCTGAAGGCCTAGCAGCACTATTCGGACCAACCTAAACTCGAAATATTCACAACCTTTTACATCAGCTTTTATATGTTATGAAGAGAATTAAATAAGCACAGCTTCCAGTGAAATTTAACCATCTAAATTCTAGGTTAAGTGACAACAATTAAATATGAATTCACTTTCATTGATTATATGATTTATTTAACTTCACATTTAGTACTGGTGACTCGTAATGTTCTTTGATGAAAATGAATATAAAGTTCCCTTCTTCATTGAAAACTCATTTTACAGAAAAAAATGCGAAGTATGCGGAATCTATTTTTGGACCTTGAACAAAGAGAAAAAGCATTGTGGAGAAGCTCCCTGTGAACCCTACAGCTTTTTAAAAAGACAAATTTTTAAAAAAAGGCTTCCACTTAAAGAGATGCGTAAAACTTTCCTTGAATTCTTCGCGGAAAATGGTCATGAAATATTAGAACCATACCCTGTTGCCGCTAGATGGAGAGATGACATTTATCTAACCATAGCCAGTATAGCCCTCTTTCAACCCCATGTAACTGATGGAAAGGTTCCTCCACCAGCAAACCCTCTAGTGATCTCTCAACCATGTATACGTTTAGTGGATATTGATAGTGTAGGTAAAACTATGGGGCGCCATTTAACGATATTTGAGATGGGTGCACATCATGCCTTCAATTATCCTGAAAAAATGATCTATTGGAAGAATAAAACCGTAGAATTATGCCATAGATTTCTAACTGAGATTCTAGGGGCTCCACCTGAATCAATTTCTTATAAGGAAAGCTACTGGGAGGGAGGTGGAAATGCCGGTCCATGCCTAGAAGTGTGCATAGGAGGATTAGAAGTAGCCACCTTAGTCTTCATGTCTTACAAAAAGATCAACGGCCAATATTCTCCTATGCCTCTTAGAATCGTTGACACAGGATATGGAATGGAAAGGTTAACATGGATATCTCAGAAAACTCCTACAGCATTTCACGCGATCTATGGAGAACTTCTCGACAAAATAGTAGAACATATGGGAATCTCGATTTCAGATGAGCATCTTAGACGATATGTTTACGAGTTAAGTATGCATCCAGATTCTAATGTCACCACCCCCTTCAAAGATGAAATAGATAAATTAGAATCTTTATTTGCAATATTAGATCACGTTAAATGTTTAATTTTTATGTTAGCTGATGGAATAGTCCCATCAAATGTAGGTGAAGGATATCTTGCAAGATTAATTTTAAGGAGAATTATCAGGCTGACACATAGAATAAACTTAGATATACCTTTAATTACACTTGTTAAGATGCAGATAAAGTATTGGAGCAGTTCTTTCCCCAAGCTTAGAGAGATGGAAAGCGAAATTATAGATATGGTATCCGTCGAAGAGAGAAGATACAGTGAAACTTTAGAGAGAGGCGTAAAACTTGTTGGAAGACTGATTGAGAATTTGAAAAGAAGAGGATCTAGAAGCATTCACCTTGAAAAGCTAATAGAACTATATGATTCACATGGAATTCCACCGGAACTGGTTAAATCAATTGCCATGAAGGTGAATCTGAATCTAGAAGTTCCAAAAAATTTCTATTCAATAGTTGCAGAAAGACATCAAATTTCACGGAAAAAGAGGGGGAAAGAAAAGATTTTATCAATCAAAGTTTCAGAATATCCTAAAACCATACCGCTATATTATGAGAATCCATATCTCTTCAAATTTAAAGCCAAAGTTATCGGTGTAAAGGGAAAATATGTTATACTTGACAGAACTGCCTTCTATCCTGAAGGCGGTGGACAGCCATCCGATACAGGAGTAATCCTATGGTCTGAAGGTTCAGCTAAAGTGGTAAATGTCCAGAAAATTGACAATGTAATTGTTCATGAAGTTTCCAGTTCTCCTCCCCCCACAAAAACATCGATTATAGGAGAGATAAATGTCAATAGGAGGCTCTCATTGATGCGCGCCCATACAGCCACCCATATCCTACTGGCTGCAGCTATCAATGTATTGGGAAAACATGTCTGGCAGGCAGGGGCGCAAAAAGATGTTTCCAGAAGCCGCCTCGATATAACGCACTATAAGAAGTTAAGTGAAGAAGAAGTGAAGAGAATAGAGCTACTAGCCAACAGATATGTTATGGCGAATCTTCCTGTAAAAACATGTTTTATGGATAGAGTTGAAGCTGAAAAAACATATGGTTTCCGCTTATATCAGGGAGGAGTTGTTCCTGGAAGAACTATCAGGATAGTTGAGATTAAAGGTCTCAACGTACAGGCATGTGGAGGTACACATGTTAAGAGAACGGGTGAGATAGGGCTTATCAAAATTTTAAGGGCTAGTAGAATACAGGACGGGGTAGTTAGACTTGAATTTGCCTGCGGAGAATCTGCAATAAGATATATGCAAGAAAGAGAAAATCTACTTTTAAAGGCTTCTAAGCTTTTAAATGCTCCGGAAAAAATGCTCGTCAAAAGCATAATTAACCTTAAAAAGGATTTTATGACGTTGAGAGAGAGAACAAAGTTCATGTGGAATAGATATGCAGATTTTCTGATAGCTGAAATGATGAAAAGGGAGATGAAGATTGACGATTTAAAGTTAATACTATATGAAACTGATGAACTGCCACGCGACTATATCTTAGATTTAGCTGCAAGACTAGTGAATTCGGAGCCGAGAAGAATAATTATAATATTCAATGTGGAACAGGAAGCAATATTCTTTCTAATACTTTCCGGTGAAATGGCTGTGAAAAAGGGCTTCAATGCAGGTTTCTTAGCGAAAAAATTTGCATCAATTCTCAATGGAAAAGGGGGTGGACGTAGAGCTATAGCGCAGGGAGTTGGAGAAGATTTAAAAAATATTGAGAAAGCTATGGAGATCGGAGTACAATATGTAAAGGATTTAACAGCCGATTAGGTTAATCTTTTTCAGCCAAGAATAATATATATTTCACCCATTAAGTTATTTAGCGTATATTGGAGGGATATTCATTGTCTAAGCTGATAAACTTTGAGGAGTTAGAGAAGAAATGGATTAAACTTTGGAGGGAAAATGGAATTTTCGAAGCAGACCCTAACGATAAGTCTAAAATCTTCGTCACCTTCCCCTTCCCATATATGAATGGCCCTCTACATTTAGGCCATGCCTTCACTGCTCTACGAGTCGATGTCTATGCAAGATTAAAGAGAATGCAGGGATTTAACGTTCTATTCCCATGGGCTTGGCATTGGACTGGCGCAACCATAGCTGGACAAGCTAAACGCATTGCTGAACATGATGAGCATGTTATAAAGGTGCTTGTTGAAATCGACGGTGTAAATCCAAGGGAAGTTGAGAAATTTATAGATCCCATCTACATGGCAAAATATTATACTAACGAAAACAAGTCCGTTGTGGATGGTTTAGGCTTCTCGGTGGATTGGAGAAGAGAATTTCATACAACAAGTCATCATAAAGCTTTCAGCAAATTCATTGAATGGCAATATTTAAAGCTTAGAGAAAAAGGCTATATAGTTAAGGGCACCCATCCAATAGTTTGGTGTCCAAGATGTAAAAGTCCTACAGGAGATCATGACAGGTTAGAAGGAGTAGGTGTTTCACCTGAAAAATATATTTTAATGAAATTTAAATGTGGAGATTTAATACTTCCAGCAGCCACCTTTAGACCTGAAACCATTTATGGAGTTACAAATTTATGGTTAAATCCCAATGTAGATTATCTTATTGTTCATGTTGACGGTGAAAAATGGGTTTTAAGTAAACCTGCAGCCGAAAAAATCTCAAATCAACTTAAAAAAGTAGAGTATATTGGAGAATTAAAGGGAAGAGAACTTATAGGTAAAAAATGTATAGCTCCCGTAGTTGGAAGAGAAGTTATAATTCTTCCCGCATTCTTCGTCGATCCGAACAATGGTACTGGAGTGGTTTACAGTGTTCCCGCCCATGCCCCCTATGATTGGATAGCCCTTAAAGATCTACTCGACCATCCGGAACTCTTGTCTTCATATGAAATTTCCCGTGATGAAATTGAAAGAATAAAACCGATCTCCCTCATCGAGGTTGAAGGTTTCGGAGAATTTCCAGCTATTGAGATAGTGGAGAAGCTGAAGGTGAGAGATCAAAATGATCCTAAAGTTGAAGAGGCTACGCAAATAATCTATAAAAGAGAATTTCATAAAGGTGTTCTAAAATCGATCTATGGGAAGTATGCAGGCCTTAAAGTTTTTGAAGCTAAAGACAAGATAATTGAAGAATTTCTATCTAAAGGATGTGCCGACATAATGTATGATTTAACTCAAAAAGTTATATGTAGATGTGGAACTCCCTGCATCGTCAAAGTCCTTAAAGATCAATGGTTCCTGAAATATTCGGATAAAGAGTGGAAGCAGCTTGCTAAAAGTGCGCTTAAAAATATGAAGATTTACCCTGAAGATGCAAGGAAGAATTTTGAAGAAGTCATAGATTGGCTGCAGGACAAAGCATGTACAAGAGCAACAGGACTAGGCACACCTTTACCGTGGGATGAGAAATGGCTTGTCGAAACATTAAGTGATTCAACCATTTACATGGCCTTCTACACGATAAGCAAATATGTGAATGATGGGCGAATTTCTCCTGAAAAGTTGACACCTGAACTTTTAGATTATATCTTTTTAGGGAAAGGCGACTCCAAATCGATCTCAAAAAGCCATGGCCTCCCCCTCAACTTAATAAATGAAATGCGAAGCGAATTCGATTACTGGTATCCAGTTGACCTAAGAGTTTCTGCAAAAGAACTTTTGCCAAACCATCTCACATTCTTCATCTTTCACCATGTAGCCATATTTCCGCCGGAAAAGTGGCCTAAAGCCATCGGCGTTAACGGTATGTTAATGATAGAAGGAAAACCCATGTCTAAGTCGAAGGGAATCTTCATAACGCTTAAAAATGCCATTAAAATGTTCGGTGCCGACGTTATCAGGGGCACACTCCTACTAAGTGCAGAGGATCTAGACGATCCTGATTGGAGAAATAAGAATGCTGAGGACTTTAGAAGAAATTTGAAGTCAATATTTAACTTCATGCTGGAATTGAAGAAAAGAGCGATGAGCGAAAAAATTTCAGAACTCCGGGAAATAGATAGATGGCTCATCAGCCAGATCAATAAAAAAATAAAAACGATCACGAAAAATGCGGAGCAACTGAAAACTAGAACGGCTTTCCATGAAGCCTTCTATGGTATTTGGAATGATGTTAAATGGTATCTTAGAAGAGTTGAAAAAGTGAACGGAGATCTAATCGCCGATATATTAAATATTTGGGTTAAACTTTTAGCTCCATTTATACCATTCACAGCTGAAGAATTATGGGAAAAGCTGGGCAACAAGCCTTTTGTTTCAACAGCTTCATGGCCAAATTACGATGAAAAGAAAATAGATTTACGCTCCGATTTCTCAGAGAAACTTATAAAAAATCTGCTTGAAGATATACTTAAAATAAGAAAGGCAATTAAAATAAATCCTTCAAGAATTTACCTATATGTTGCCCCCGCATGGAAATACGACGTCTATATCGAAGTTGCCAAATTAGTCTCTCAAAAAGCCTCATTAAAAGAGATAGTTAGGCATGTTATAAGCAAATTCCACGCGAAATATTCTAGAAGAGAATTGATCAAGCTAGTGCAATATTCATTTGAAGACATAGTTAACTCTCCACCTGTAGAAAGAAAGTTGAAGATAGAATCCGTTTCCCGTGAACTTGAAATATACGAATCTGCAAAAGACTTTCTAGAGAGAGAATTAAAGATAAAAGTTTCAGTTTACAGGGCAGACCAACCTGAAATTTATGATCCTAAAAGAAAGGCAAATAGTGCAATGCCTTTCAGACCAGGAATATATATTGAATAGAAAATATCAAAATGTTTTATAGAATGAACGGTTTAAGAGCTGCAATAATTGACATGCGCTATCTGCTGAGTAGAGGCTATAATCGTAAAAGCGCTGCAAATTACATTACCTCCAGATACTCCTTAACCAGAAGAGAAAGAGCCATACTTTATCGAGCGGTATATCCTCCAAACCAAGCATATAAACATATGGAGAAAATGGTGCAACCATGCTGCATCATAAGAAAAAAATTGTCAATCGATGGCTTTAACACTTTAATCACCCTTGAAAGTGCTTTAAAAGGGAAAATGGTGATTGAATGTGATGACGGCTTCATAAGAGACGTCTCCGCAGTTTTCGGCCGCTTCAAATTTTCAGATATAACGTTGAAAGCATTAAACTTGATCTTCAATTTTCTGGAAAAATATCCTCCAGCGGAAACTATATTCTTCTTTGACAGCCAAGTCAGCTTCAGCGGCGAATTAGCCTCAAAAATAAGAAAACTTCTTTCACAAAGAAAATTGAAAGGAACTGCTAAAACCGTTAAGAAAAATGATAAAGCCGTACTATTACAAGGTGGAATTGTTGCATCAAGCGATTCAATAATAATAGAGAAAGCAAATGCTGTTCTAGATCTAGCGGGACATATCATTAAAAAACATTTTCAATCATTAATCTTCAACATTAAGTCCATTAAATAACTTCAATTATCATCAATAATAAATCGAAAACTCCGTATGCAACTTGAAAACTAGCTAAAAGAATTAAGGTTTTTCACCCATTAGCTTAACAAGCTTATCCTCCAATTTTATAATTTGATGGTTGTGGCGGGCCCGGCGGGATTCGAACCCGCGACCAATGGGTTAAGAGCCCACTGCTCTGCCTGGCTGAGCTACGGGCCCATCTAAATTATCGATAAACCAAGGTATAAATTAAGATTTCGCCTTTAAAAATATGGAGCTTGGAGGCTGCTGAAATGCTCATATTTGTTGGTTTAGGATTATATAAGCTAAATGATTTAACGCTGAGTGGGTTAAGCTGGATGAAAGCAGCAGACATTCTCTATTTAGATACCTATACCAGTATAATACCTGGATTTTCTATGAAGCTTTTAAGGGAACTTATAGGAAAAGACATAGTTCCTCTTAGAAGAAAGCAGATTGAAGAGGAAGGAGAAAGAATCCTTATGGAGGCAAAAGATAAAATAGTGGTTTTGCTTGTGCCTGGAGATCCGTTTGTCGCTACAACCCATATGAGATTGAGGTTAGACGCCGTTGAAAAAAATATAGAAACAAAAGTAGTTCATGCACCATCGATAATTTCAGCGATCTCAGGTGAAACGGGATTATTTAACTATAAGTTTGGACGAACAGTTACTATTCCATTTCCATATGAGAATTACCTATCTGAAACGCCATATGATGTTGTAAAGGAAAATTTGGAGAGAAATCTGCATACACTTCTACTTTTAGATGCCGATGTTGAGAGAGATAGATACATGTCAATTAACGAAGCATTAGAAATATTAATTAAAATAGAGGGGAAAAGGAGAGAGGCGATAATAACCATGGACAGGTTGGTTGTGGGAGTTGCAAGGATAGGAGCGGATGATTCTATAGTTATAGCGAGACCTATAAAGGAACTGTTAAAAAGAGACTTCGGCCCCCCTCCACAGTCAATTATTATTCCTGGCAGGCTACATTTCATAGAAGCGGAAGCACTAGTCAAATTGGCTGGAGCGCCGCGCAGAATTCTGAAATGAGGGTGATGCGATGAAAGACTGTGAGGTGGAAAAGCTGGCCAAATACATTGAAAATTTGAGAAACGTATTAGATCAGATAGATAAGAAGCATATAAAAGATGATGAAATTGGAGAACTGGTAGATTTAGCTGAAAAGTATTTTTCAGATGCAAAGTACTACTATGAAAGACAAGATTACTTTACAAGCCTTGTATGTGTGACCTATGCGGAAGGACTTCTCGACGCATTGAAATTCATGGATAAAATAGAGTTTAATTGGCCTTTTGAAAGGAAATTTAAGAAACTTAGAAGAGTTATGATTGCCGGAACATTCGACATTATACATCCAGGACATTTATGGCTGATTAAATCAGCGAGAAAATACGGTCGAGTAACTGTTGTTGTGGCGAGAGATGAGAACGCTAAAAGAATAAAGGGAAGAAAGCCGATAATATCAGAAAAGCAGAGGCTGGCTGTAGTTGAAGGGTTAAAATATGTTGAGAAAGCAGTATTAGGAAGCAGAGGAAACGACATTTTTAAAATTATTGAAGAGGAGAAACCCGACATATTCATATTGGGTCCAGATCAAGATTTCATATCGCCGGAAAAGTTGGAGAAGATACTTGGAGAGAGAGGGTTAAAGGTGAAAGTAATTAAAATAAAAGAGCAATTTGAAGAATATCCGCTCTGTAAAACTTCCAAAATAATAGAAGAGATCAAGAGAAGAATCAGCAGAAATGCCTCCTAAAAGACTTTGAATATATATGTGCCAATCTTAACGGTTCCGGTGAGCATCCGAACCTGATGCAGTTAAATGTAAGCTTCACAGCGGTTCTAAGCGATACTTTATGGCCTATACTGACATAAGCTCCAATTATTCTTTCATCCTTTACTTTTAAAGCTGCACCTACAATATTACCTTTATATAGAACTGGATAATATAGACCGTCCACTAAGGTGTTATAAAGAATTTTTCCGCACAGCAATCTCTTAGCAACACCTATAGTTGGAATATTTAAGGATAAACCTACATGACAAGCTAAACCGAAAAGTCTAGGATGAGCTCTGCCATGTCCATCTATGAATAGAACGTCCACAGGATAGTAACGTTTTCTCATAGTCCTAATTATAGGTTTCAATTCTCTAAAGGCTAGAAAGCCTGGAAGATATGGCAGAGTTACCTTTACAGTGCTACATATAACTTCCACCAAGGATAATTCGGGATATGATAAGGTGACTGCACAAGTAAATGCTAAACCGTTACTATAAGATACATCAACGCCACACACATATCTTATGGGGTGTGGAAGAAGATCTCTATCAATTATTCTTTCACTTAACTCTTCCTGTATTTTGATAGCATGATTCACATTGAATACTGCATTGAAATTCTTCAACTCTAAATTCAATAACTCGAAAAGGTTATATTTTTAAGTTCCTATGGTCAAATTTGTTTAAGATGAAAGTTATCGAAGAAATGAAGAAAATATACATGAAGCAGGGCTATCATTTTATTGGAAAATATGCCCTTATCAAGCCGTGTCATTGGCTGAGAAGATCATTGATCACCAAGGGTATACAACACTGTTATAAACAGAAATTTTATGGAATACCTTCCCATAGATGTCTGCAACTTTCACCGACCATTGCATGCACTCAGAGATGTCTATATTGTTGGAGAGTTCAAGCAGCCGATTTAGGATTAGTGTGGAATGATTATGTAATTAAAGATTATGATAACCCTGAGGATATAGTTTTAAATGGAATTTTAATGCAGAGGCAGATTCTTTCAGGATTCAAGGGAAATCCGAAAGTTAATGCTGAAATATTAGAGGAAGCTTTCAGACCGATACATGCAGCTATAAGTTTAGTAGGGGAGCCTACACTTTATCCTAGAATAGGAGAACTGATAGCAGCATTCTTCAGACATGGATTTAAAACAACATTTCTTGTAACTAATGGCACATTGCCTGAAGCTCTATCGAACATTGAATGTGAACCCAGTCAACTCTATGTAAGCCTCTCAGCACCAAATGAAAACATATATAGAAAGCTTTGCAGACCTAAAATATCTGATGGATGGAAAAGGCTTAAAGAGAGCCTTGAAATTTTAGGCAGCTTTTCATGTCCCACTGTGATAAGGATTACTTTGGTGAAAGGTTGGAACATGCAGAACCCAGAGGAATACGCTAAAATAATAGATAAAGCAGAGCCAACCTATGTTGAAGTAAAGGCGGCGATGAGTTTAGGTGGAAGTAGATTGAGACTGCCAATAGAGAGCATGCCTAAACATGAAGAAGTGAAGGCGTTTGGAATGAAAATAGGTGAGGCAGCATCATACAACCTTATAGATGAAGCAGTAGAATCTAGGATAATCTTGCTTAGCAAATTAGAAAAACCTATAAAGTTGATTTAACAGCTAACTTTCCACTGGAATAAATCTCTCTGATGCCTTACTAGAAGTTATGGTTAAAACGTCTATGCCATCTCCCGATATAGCATCCCTCTTTATAGCAGCCTTAATGGAGCGAATCACCAGATTCTCCCCCTCTTCAACCGTTAGATTTGGAGAGTACTCTGACTCTATAATGCTTATAGCTAAGGTAGCTCCGGAACCTACAGCGGCATATTTGTCCTCTATAAGCGAACCTAGAGGATCTAGAACATATAGATGAGGACCTGTGAAATCGACACCGCCAACTATAATTTCAGTTAGATATGGCATCATCCTCCTATTGTATAATGCAACTGAGAGAAGTTTAGCTAGACTCTTAACGGGCATTGGACGTTTATAGTTCAATTCGAATAGTTTAACCTCGGCGGTTAGTGAACGTGATATTAACTGCATATCTGAAACTAGACCGGCACAAGTTATTCCAAGATGATCTGAAAGTTTAAAAACTTTTTTACCTACTTTGCTTAACACAGTATATCCGTAGGCAACTCTCTTCTCAGAAGCCAGTACAACTCCATCTTTACATGTTAACCCCACAGCGGTTGCACCAACAGCAAGCATAACCTACACCACCAATTAAAATATTCCAAATATTACAACAACAATAAAAGTATATTAAGGTTCCCAGAAATTCAAATAGGAACATATTGGGGATTCTCATCACATATTATCTCTCCTTCCCCCATATTTATAGGGGAGGATAAGTTTCGAGGCAGTTCGAACAGCATTTTATGAACATTATGATCATAATATTTCAGATCGGAAATCCCTCTATTTTTAAGTCGATCTATAATGGTTTGAGGGGGAAGCTTTTTAGGGTCAAATAGTTTACTTGCAGATACAAAACCCCAGAGTGAACCATAGCTGGGAACCCATGCTGAGAAAGGTCTAACTATTGGAAAAATTTCTTTCAAAGTCTTCACCACTGAGAGGAAGAAATATTTTGAATAAAATGTTGAGGTTGCCTGAGTAACCATAATTCCATTCTTCCTGAGAGATTTAAATACAGCTGAATAGAATTCCTTAGTGTAGAGAAGGTAGGATGGGCTTTTAGGCAGAGGATCCGTAACATCGATTATTATTGCATCATATCTTCTTGGAGTTGACTCCAAAAATTTTCTTCCATCACTTACAATTAAACTGAAATTCGGATTTTCGCAGATGCCACTGCACATTTGCGGAATATACTTTTGAACCGATCTGAAAACGGTTACATCTATATCGACCATGTCTACTTCAGTAGGATTATGTTTTAATGCTTCCCTTGCAGTGGCACCTTCACCACCACCAATTATAAGTATATTTTGAGGATTGGGATGAGCTGTTAAGATGGGATGTGTCAAAACTTCATGATATATGTATTCGTCTCTAGTGGAAGATTGAATCTTACCATCAATTATTAGACAGCGACCTAAATCGAAAGTCTCAGCAATCAAAATATCTTGGAAACGCGTGTTCCTCTTAAATAAAACCGATTTTAATATGTGGAAGTGCCCTGAGAAAGGAGTTTGATACTCCATGAAGAATAGTTTTGCAGTTGAAAGGTTTCTATCAGAACTGTTCCTCAACAAGGACACCTCTTAACAGACACGTAGAGGATAATACAGATTCACATGATAAATTTATCTGCATACACATGTAAAATAGGTAAACACTAATTTTGGAGAAAACATATGAATTACTAAGGAGATATGCCGACATCGATTAGACAAGCGATTACAAGAATTATAAACATGGGTATACAGCTCAGTCCAGATGCGATAAAATTACTGTCAAGTAGGAATGATTTGGATGAAATTATGGCGAAACTTATAATGGAGCTGGATAAGCTAAGAGAGAAACCGATGATCTTAACTTCGAAAATCATACTTGAATTAACTAGAGAAGCGAAAACTGAAGAGACAGATGTAAGAAATATTAGTCCACAAATAAAAGTAATTTTCGACCCATCAGAGACCATTTCTCTAGAGGATATAGCGAAAGATTTCGTTAGCTACTTTGTCAGCAGATATAGAAAGCTGAGAAGAATTCTAATTGCTGAAAGGTTGGACACTAGAGGAGCAGTTAATGTAGAGTATGTTAAGAAGAGCTATTTAACTGGAAGAATGAATGAAAAGATCAAGGTTATAGTTATGATTAACAGTAAGAGGAAGACTGAGAATAGCATTATCTTTGAAGCTGAAGATTTAACAGGAGATATTAAAATTCTAGTCAGCAATAAAAATCCAGATCTTTATGGAAGAGCTATAAGAATACTTAGAAATGAAGTTGTCTGCGTGGAGGGAAGAATGATATCAAAGAACATAATATTTGCAGATGATATCATCCAACCGGAAGTGCCGAGAATGAAGCTTCCGCAAAAAACGGAAAGTCCAATATTAGCCGTTTTGATCTCAGATCTTCATATAGGAAGCAAACATTTCATGAGATCTGCATTTAACAAATTTATTTTATGGATAAATGGTTTAATAGGCAATGATGAGCTTAAGAGGATGGCGGCACGTGTAAAATACTTGATAATAGCAGGAGACCTAGTTGAGGGTATAGGAGTCTACCCTGGACAGGAGGAGGAATTACTTGTAAGAGATTTGAAAAGACAATATAAAATAGCAACCGAGTATTTAGCGCAAATACCTAGACATGTTAGAATAATAATAATTCCCGGCAACCATGATGCATCAAGACAAGCGCTTCCCACACCTAAAATGTATATGGAGTATGCTGAGCCACTATATAAATTGGAGAATGTTATGGTTCTAGGCGACCCTGCATATGTGAACATTCATGGAACATTATTCTTAATAACTCATGGAAAAAGTTTAGACGATATACTTGCAAATACCCCCGGCGTCAGATATGATAAACCTGAGAAGGTTATGATAGAACTTTTGAAGAGAAGGCATTTGGCACCAATATATGGTGGAAGAACTCAAATATCACCTGAAAGAGAAGATTTTCTAGTAATGGAAAAAGTTCCACAAATATTTCATGCAGGACATCTCCACACATTTGGATATGAATATTATAATGGAGTATTAGTGGTGAATACTGGCACTTGGCAGGAGCAAACAGAATACATGAAGTCCATGGGAATACATCCAAATCCCGCAAAGGCAGCATTAGTAGACTTGAATAATAGAAGAGTACATGCAATATTAAATTTTAAGATGCAGGAGAAGATGCCGGAGGAATTTTAAGAGGAGGCGAAGTAGAGAGATGAAAATTTCTGAGATTGGAGAGTGGGGGATAATAAAGGAGATCTTCGACATCATCAGTAGAGAAGAAAATGTAAAGTTACCGTATGGCGATGATGCCGTAGCTATAAAGCTGCCTAATACAGGTATACTTGTAATAAATACTGACATGTTAGTTTATGAAACGGATGTTCCTCCAAATATGAGCAGTGAGCAGATAGGAAGAAAAGCTGTTGTGATGTGTATAAGCGATCTTGCCGCAAAGGGGGCGAGACCGCTGGGATTCTTGGCAACCTTAGGTTTGAAGAGAAATATGGAAGTTGAGGAGCTAAGGGGGTTGATATGGGGAATGGAGAAAGCCAGTAGAGAATATGGATTCCACATTTTGGGAGGAGACACTAACGAAGCATGCGATCTAATAATAGCAGGCACTGCACTTGGAGTAGCTAGAAGAGTTATAAGTAGACATAACGCTGAAGTGGGAGATATAGTTGCCGTTACAGGTTTATTCGGCAATACAGCAGCAGGATTCAAAATATTATTTGAAGGCTTAGAAACCTCGAAAAAAATCAAAGACAAAATATTAAAGTCAATATATGAGCCTAAGGCTCATATGATTGAGGGAGTTACTCTGGCTGAAAAGGAATTAGCTACAGCAGCAATAGATAGCAGTGACGGACTGGCCATATCACTCCACGAAATTGCCGAGAAAAGTAATGTTGGATTAGAAATTTATAGATTGCCAATTACAGAGGAGGCGAAAAAATTTTCAGTAATGAACAATTTGGATCCATTTGAACTGGTTTTTTATGGTGGAGAAGAATACAATCTAGTTGTAACCATAAAAAGGGAGAAGATAAAAGAAGCTTTAAGAACTATGAAGGAAAAGGGAGGAAAGCTGATTCCAATAGGCAGAGTAACCCGGGAAAAAGGGAAGGTAACTTATCGAAAAGGTGGAGAGGAGAGAATTATAGAGAAGAAGGGATGGGAACATTTTAGATAGAGGGGAAGAGATATCACATCAACAAATCTAAATAGAGTGGTAATAATCGACGGATATAACGATGAACCTGCAGGGTTAGGAGTACCACCATACTTAGATGTATATGCCAGATATATTGCTGGAGCTGTATGGAGCTATGACGATACTATAAAGATCAATTATTATACTATAGATGAAATAAGAGATAACTTTGAGAGAGCAGTTAAAAAGATAAATAGGTCACAGCTGGTCATAGTGATTGGAGGAACATTAGTACCTGGAAAATATGTGGGTGGAAAACCTATAAAACCAGAAGAAATATTAAAACTCGGAAAGATATTGATAAATCCCCTCAAAATAATAGGCGGCCCTATGGTTAAATTCGGCATAGGAGTTGAAGGTGGAAAAAGAGCAAGAATTCTGAAAGAAGTGAAAGATGTATACGATGTTATAATTGAAGGGGATCCTGAAATCGTCATATATGATCTATTAGAAGAAAAATTAAATGTAGATTTAATAGATCCGAAGAAGAAAAGGAAGGGATATGATGAGATCAGGGAGATGGCTATTAAAGGAGCTAGAATAGTGAGAGAACATCCAAACTATAAGTTAAATTTAATATGTGAAATTGAAACATATAGGGGATGTCCAAGATCTATAGTGGGAGGCTGCTCTTTTTGCACAGAAACATTACATGGATTACCCGTCTTTCGACCCATAAAGGATATAGTGAGGGAAGTTGAAGAGCTATATCGATATGGCGTCAAAAATTTCAGGTTAGGTAGACAGCCAGATCTTTACAGTTACATGTCGAAAGGTGTTGGTGAAAAAGAGTTTCCCGAACCAAATCCAATGGCACTTAGAAAATTATTCTCAGGAATCAGGAAAGCGGCGCCGAAAATAGAGGTACTTCATATAGACAATGTTAACCCTGGAACTGTTGCCAATTATCCAGAGAAGGCGAGAGAAATAACCAAGATCATCGTGAAATATCATACTTCAGGTGATGTAGCAGCATTTGGAATAGAATCAGCTGATCCAAAAGTGATAAGAGCCAATAATCTTAAAGTGATGCCCGACGAAGCTTTGAAAGCAATAAAAATTATAAATGAAATAGGTGGAAAAAGGGGAAGTTCAGGGCTTCCAGAACTACTGCCCGGAATAAACTTCGTCTACGGTTTAATTGGAGAGACTAAGAAAACATATGAATTGAACTTTGAATTTATGAGGAAAATATTAGAGGAAGGATTACTCGTTAGAAGAATAAACATTAGACAATGCATTCCCCTACCTGGAACAAGAATGTGGAGTGTTGGAAACATAATAGTTATGAAACATAAACAGTATTTTAAAAAATACAAGGAGATCATTAGAAGAGAGATAGATAGACCTATGTTGAGAAGGATAATTCCGGAATACATGATACTTAAAAGAGTTTTCACTGAGAAATATTTGGGAAATACAACTCTAGCAAGGCAGATAGGATCATATCCAATATTGGTTAGAATACCATATAAATGTGAACTGTATAAATTTAGAGATATAATGGTTATAGAGCATGGTTACAGATCTGTCACTGGAATTCCAATTCCAATTAAAATAAATAGGCTTGAGAAGAAAGTTTTAATGAGAATTCCAGGTATAGGTGAAAAAACTGCTGGAAAAATTAAGTTAAGACAACCCATTAAGAATACATGTGAATTAGAAAATATTATAGAAAGAAAAGATCTTATAGAGAAGATACGAAATTACATTGACTTCTCACATTGAGGTAAGATAAAACTTTAAATCTTACAGGTTATCACATTATGAAGGGGGCCCGTAGCTCAGCATGGATAGAGCAACCTCATTATCTTTAATGAGGCTCGAGCCGGCCTTCTAAGCCGGGGGCCGTGGGTTCGAATCCCACCGGGCCCGCCACAACCATCAAATTATAAAATTGATGATAAATTTATCATGAGATTTAGGGTAGGGTTTATATATTTTTCGATATGTTTCATTTTCATGGAGAATACTGAAACATCAGATGTGATGTTCATGTTTTGATTGGTGCAATTTTCTTCTTATTTTTTGTTTCAAGTTATCTTTATTATCTTAATCTTTCTCTTCAGGTTAGGGTTAGTGTTCTTGTTGATGAGAATGCTCTTCTTAGGTCTAGGGTTGATTTTCTTGAGTC